>NZ_JBHUXA010000014.1:0-173705 GCF_042669725.1 Nocardia sp. NPDC057227
ATCGTCAGGCGCGCCGGGGCCGGTGCGGCCGCGCTACTACTTGTTGTCGTCCGAGGGGCGGAAGGCCCTGGTGGCCTCGGCGGCCGGGTCGGCGCCCTGTTCCCCGCCGAACGGCTGCGGCTGGGCCTGGCCGCTCTGCGGCTGGGCGGACTGGGCGGGCTGGCTCTGCTGCCCGGCCTGCGGCTGAGCGGACTGCTGCTGCCCGGTCTGCGGCTGGCCGTAGCCCTGGGCGCCGTACTGCGGCTGCTGCTGCCCGCCGAAGTGCTGGGTGGCCTGATCCGAACCGGGGAACGAGCCCTGCTGCGCGCCGTACCCCTGCTGCTGCTGGCCGTACTGCTGGCCGTAGGGCTGCTGCTGCTGCCCGTAGGCGGGCTGGCTCGGCTGGCTCTGCCCGTACGGCTGCTGCTGCTGGACCGGGTACTGCGCCCCGCTCTGCTGGCCGAATGCCTGGGTGGACGGGCTGCCCTGCTGCCCGAACCCGGCCTGCTGGCCCTGCTGCCCGTAGCCGCCCTGCTGGCCGTACCCCGCCTGCTGACCCTGCTGGCCGTACGCGCCCTGCTGACCGTAGGCGCCCTGCTGCCCGAAGTTCTGCTGGCCGAAGTTCTGCTGCGCCGGAGCGGCCGGACGCGGCGCGGGCGGCTTGATGATGCCGAGCTCGAAGAGCACCGCGGCGACCGCGATGGCGGCCTGCACGAAGAGCAGCACCAGGATCACCCAGGCGCCCCACTTCAGCTCCAGCCCCTCGCCCAGGTTGAACGAGACGAAGAGCAGCGCGAAGAACGCCACCACCGCGGCGGCGGCGGCAGGCGGCAGCCAGGCCTGCTTCGGCAGCAGGGAGAAGGCCGCGAGCAGCCCGGCGAAGAGCGCGAAGCCGAGGATCGCCGCCCCGAACGCGGTGTCGAACAGGCTGTTCGACACGTCCGACTCGATCGAGGTGTCGCCGAAGCTCACCGGGGCGGTGGTCAGGAACGGCAGGAAGCCGAGCAGGAAGTTCAGCACGCCGAGCGCCGCGACACCCACCGTCAGCAGGAAGGGCAGCCCCTTGCCCGCAACGCCGGTCGCCGAGGTGCTGGTGGCCGCGCCGGTCGCGCCGGCGCCGGTGCTCGGCGTACCCGCCTGCTGCCCGGTGCTCGGAGTGGCGGAGGGCGGGACGGGGTTGTTATACCCGGAGCCCCCGGTCGGGTAGGACATGTCGTCGTCTCCTTGTCGATGGGTCGAGCGGCGCGGGCCGGTCGAGTCGTGCACGGCTTTCGACGGGTGATTACCCCCGACGCTACTGCAACCCACACCTCGGGTCATCACCAGCCGAGAACAGCGAAGGCCGTCTCCCCGCGGGGGAGACGGCCCTCGATGGCACCCGGTGTGGATCAGGCCGTCACAGCCGCCTTCTCCAGGATTTCGCGGGCCAGCGCGGCGGTCTCGGACGGCGTCTTGCCGACCTTCACGCCCGCGGCCTCCAGCGCTTCCTTCTTGGCCGCCGCGGTGCCGGAGGAGCCGGAGACGATGGCGCCCGCGTGGCCCATGGTCTTGCCCTCGGGGGCGGTGAAGCCCGCGACGTAGCCGACGACCGGCTTGGTGACGTTGGCCTTGATGAAGGCCGCGGCGCGCTCCTCGGCGTCGCCGCCGATCTCGCCGATCATCACGATGAGCTCGGTCTCCGGGTCCTTCTCGAACGCCTCGATGGCGTCGATGTGGGTGGTGCCGATGACCGGGTCGCCGCCGATGCCGATGGAGGTCGAGAAGCCGAAATCGCGCAGCTCGTACATCATCTGGTAGGTCAGCGTGCCGGACTTGGAGACCAGGCCGATCGGGCCCTTGCCGGAGATGTTGGCTGGGGTGATGCCGACCAGCGACTCGCCGGGGGTGATGATGCCGGGGCAGTTCGGGCCGATGATCCTGGTCTTGTTGCCCTTCTCCAGGTTGTAGGCCCACGCGTACGCGGTGTCCTGCACCGGGATGCCCTCGGTGATGACCACGAGCAGCGGGATCTCCGCGTCGATGGCCTCGATGATGGCGTCCTTGGCGAACTTCGGCGGGACGAAGGCGATCGACACGTCGGCGCCGGTCTTCTCGATGGCCTCGGCCACCGAGCCGAACACCGGCAGCTCGACGTCGCTGCCGTCCTTGGCGACGTGCGCGACGGTGGTACCGGCCTTGCGGGCGTTGACGCCGCCGACGACCTGGGTGCCCGCCTTCAGCATCAGCGCGGTGTGCTTGGTGCCCTCGCCGCCGGTGATGCCCTGGACGATGACCTTGGAGTCCTTGTTCAGGAAGATAGACATTGCCGTTATTCCTTACTTGGCCGCGGCCAGTTCGGCCGCCTTGTCGGCGCCTTCGTCCATTGTCTGCGCCAGCGTCACCAGCGGGTGCGCGGCAGCGGCGAGGATCTCGCGACCCTCGTCCACGCGGTTGCCGTCGAGCCGGACCACCAGCGGCTTGGTGGCCGCGTCGCCCAGGATCTCCAGCGCCTTGACGATGCCGTTGGCCACGGCGTCACAGGCGGTGATGCCACCGAACACGTTGACGAACACGCTCTTGACCTGCGAGTCGCCCAGGATGACGTCGAGCCCGGCCGCCATCACCTCGGCCGAGGCACCGCCACCGATGTCGAGGAAGTTGGCAGGCTTGACGCCGTTGTGCGCCTCGCCCGCGTAGGCCACCACGTCGAGGGTGGACATGACCAGCCCCGCGCCGTTGCCGATGATCCCGACCTCGCCGTCCAGCTTGACGTAGTTGAGGTCGTTCTCCTTGGCCTTGAGCTCCAGCGGATCGGTGGCGTCACGATCGGCGAAGGCGTCGTGGTCGGCGTGCCGGAACGAGGCGTTCTCGTCCAGGGTGACCTTGCCGTCCAGCGCCAGGATCTCGTCCTGCGGGGTGCGGACCAGCGGGTTGACCTCGACCAGGGTGGCGTCCTCGGCGACGAAGACCTCCCACAGCTTCTGGATGGTCACGGCCGCGGCGTCGAGCACCTCGGCGGGCAGGTGGCCCTGCTCGGCGATGGAGCGCGCGAAGGCCAGGTCGACGCCCTTGACGGCGTCGACGGAGATCCGGGCCAGCCGGTCCGGCTTGGTCTCGGCGACCTCTTCGATCTCGACGCCGCCCTCGACCGAGCACATGGCGAGGTAGTTGCGGTTGGCGCGGTCCAGCAGGAAGGAGATGTAGTACTCCTCCGCGATGTCCTTCGCCTCCGCGACCAGGACCTTCTTGGTGATGTGGCCCTTGATGTCGAGGCCGAGGATGTTCGTCGCGTGGGTGAACGCGTCGTCCGGGGTGGCGGCGTACTTGACGCCACCGGCCTTGCCGCGGCCGCCGACCTTCACCTGGGACTTGATCATCACCGGCTTGCCGATTTCCTCGGCGATGGCGCGCGCGTCCTCGGCCGTGTCCGTGACGCGGCCCTCCGACGAAGGCACTCCGTGCTTAACGAAGAGCTCCTTCGCCTGATATTCGAAGAGATCCATGTACTCACCGTCTCGTCTGCGTTGTGATGACAACGTCTTTGTTGGGGCCCGACGTCGCAAGCGGGTCGGCTCGGACTCTAATCAGCCGCGCGGAGCGGGAATCGACCGCGTACCACTCGAGTGGCGCAGGTCACGGGGGCGCGGCCGGAGCGGCAAAACCCCCGGTCAACGCTACCGGCGAGTAGGTAGGCAGGTAGAGCCACGGGAGGGTGGGGAGCAGCGCGAGCGCGACACCGACGGCTCGCGTACCCTCACACCGGTGCCCGGCGGGCTGTGCGTCGTTACCGTCCCGTGCGGTGATCAATCTCACATGCTTGGACAGAATGAGCCGAGCACTTGAAGCCTTGTAGTCATTTCGTTACCGTTATGCGGTCGATGTCACAGCAAGGTCACGACACGTGCCAGGTCACGAGGAGGACGGCAAGCTTGTCACAGCACACCACTCCGCAGGTGCACTGCCGCTCTCTCAATGACCGGGTGCCCGGTACCAGGACGATTTACACCTCGATGCTTCTCCTCACCTCCGGTCGGTCCGTCCGATGACCGACGCGCTCTCGTTCGACGCCTTCGCGGGCACCCGCCGCCGTCAGGTCGGCTCGCTGCACCGCTACCGGGACGCCGAGCCGACGGCAGCCGTGCTCCCCTTCCGGCCCGCCGCCCCCGACGACCGAACCGGCCACTGCCTGCCGCACGACGGCACGCCCGGCCACTGGCAGGCCACCGACGGCCGCCAGGCCGGCTCCCGCGATCACGACGCGAGCCGGGGCGGTGCCTGGAACGACGGTGCGCCCGCCGCTCCCGCGTGGGGCGCCGAGCAGGCATGGAACGCCGAGCAGAACTGGAACGACGCTCCCACCTGGAACGCCGACGCCGCATGGGGTGAGCAGCCCGCCACCCAGGAGTGGCACGAGGGCGCCGCCTGGGATTCCGAGCGCAACTGGGACGGCGGCTACGACGAGCCGAGCTGGGGCGCCGACCAGGCGTGGAACCCCGAGCCGCAGTGGAGCCCCGAGCAGACCTGGAGCCCGGACGAGCGCTGGGACGCCGAGCCCGAGGAACCGGCCGAGGAGGCGGGGCCGCGGCCGCGCTACATCGGCTCGCGCGCGGGTCACAAGGCCGGCACCGGCGCACACCGCCTGCCCGCCCCTCCCGGATCGCTCAAGGGCA
Organism: Nocardia sp. NPDC057227; assembly: GCF_042669725.1. Classification (NCBI taxonomy): domain Bacteria; kingdom Bacillati; phylum Actinomycetota; class Actinomycetes; order Mycobacteriales; family Nocardiaceae; genus Nocardia; species Nocardia sp. NPDC057227. The sequence goes on from NZ_JBHUXA010000014.1 coordinate 4,629, forward strand.
GGGCCGCTGTCGTCGCCGTCGCCGCGGGCGCTGTCGTCGCCGCCGGTCAGGCCGCGCTGGCCGCCCCCGGTCAGTCCGCGCAGGCCGTCGACTACGAGGCCGCCGGGCAGGTGCACGAGATCGCCGCGCAGTCGATGAGCGTCGCCGACCCGACCACCGCCTCGCCGGAATCGCCGCAGATGCTGAACATCTCCGCGCCAACCGGGCTCGACCAGTTCAGCGACATCCTGCAGAAGGGCGCCAGGTACGCGGAGGATCTGGCAGCGGCCGAATCCGCCAAGTTCCGGCCGCTCTTCGCCAAGTTCACCTCCGGCACCTACACCTCCGGCTACGGCGCCCGCTGGGGCGTGCAGCACCTCGGCCTCGATATCGCCGGGCCGATCGGCACCCCGATCTACGCGGTCGCCGACGGCACCGTGCTGGAGTCCGGGCCCGCCTCCGGCTTCGGCATGTGGGTCCGGCTGCTGCACGACGACGGCACCGTCACCGTGTACGGCCACATCGACACCGCGACGGTGTCGCAGGGCGAGCGGGTGCTGGCGGGCGATCAGATCGCGACTATGGGCAACCGCGGCTTCTCCACCGGCCCGCACTGCCACTTCGAGGTCTGGCTGAACGGCTCGAACAAGATCGACCCGCAGCCCTGGCTGGCCACCCGCGGCATCAGCCTCGGCCAGATGGGCGACTGAGCAACCGCGCCGATCCCGAGCCGGTCAGAGCTTCATCAGTGACCGGCTGAACTGCGGGATGAGGCGGATGGTGCCCGCGGTGCCGAAATCGATGGTCACCGTCGCCAGCGGCCCGACGCCGTCGGCGGCGACCACCCGGCCGAGGCCGTACTTGTCGTCGGTCACCCGATCGCCCACCGCAAGCACCAGGTCGGTGTTGTTCCGCTTGACCCCGCCGCCCGGTGCGGGCCTGCGCGGCCCGCCGCGCACGCCGGGGCGCTCGTCCCAGCCACTGCCGCGGGTCCAATCCCTGGCCATGCCCTCGTCGTCGCCGCGCCTGCGGCCGCGCCCCGCGACCTGGCTCACCGGCTCCAGCCGCTGCCAGTCGATGAGGTGCTGCGGGATCTCCTGGAGGAAGCGGGATTCCGGGTTGCTCACCGGTTGGCCCCAGCCGGAGCGCACCACCGCGCGGGAGAGGTAGAGCCGCTGCCTGGCCCTGGTGATGCCGACGTACGCCAGCCGGCGCTCCTCCGCCAGCTCGGTCGGATCGCCGAGCGCCCGCATGTGCGGGAACTGCCCGTCCTCCCAGCCGGTCACGAAGACAACGGGGAACTCCAGCCCCTTCGCGGTGTGCAGCGTCATCATGGTGACCACGCCGGTGCCCTCGTCCGGGATCTGGTCGGTGTCGGCGACCAGCGAGACCCGCTCCAGGAAGGCGGCCAGCGAGCCCGGGTCGGGTTCGCCCTCCTCGGCCTCCGGCACCAGCCCCTCGGTGGCCGCCGCCTCGGCGTTGTTGTGCGCCTCGGAGCTGAATTCCCGCGCCACGCTGACGAGCTCGTTCAGATTGTCCAGCCGGGCGCCGTCCTGCGGGTCGTCCGACGCCGCCAGTTCGGCGCGGTAGCCGGTGCGGTCGAGCACCGCGTCGACCACGGTGCCGACGTCGAAGTAGGCGGCGTCCGGCTGGGCGCCGAGCGCGCGCACCTCGTCCAGCAGGTCGAGGAAACCGGCGATAGCGCGCTGCGCCCTGGTGTTCAGCAGCGCGACCTTGCCCTCCGCCGCGTCCCGCAGCGCCGCCCCGAAGCCGAGGTCGCGCTGCTCGGCGTGCACCGCGACGCAGGCCTCCGCCCGGTCGCCGATGCCACGGCGCGGGGTGTTCAGGATGCGGCGCATGCTCACCGCGTCCTCCGGGTTCGCCAGCACCCGGAGGTAGGCCACGATGTCGCGCACCTCCTTGCGCTCGTAGAACCGGACGCCGCCGACCACCTTGTACGGCAGCCCCATCCGGATGAAGATCTCCTCCAGGGCGCGCGAGTTGTTGTTGGTGCGGTAGAAGACCGCGACGTCGCCGTAGTTGGCGTCACCCGCGTCGACCAGCCGATCGATCTCCTTGGCGACGAAGGATGCCTCGTCGTGCTCGTTGTCCGCGACGTAGCCGACGATCAGGTCGCCCTCGCCGGAATCGGTCCACAGCCGCTTCTCGCGCCGGTTCTCGTTGCGCGCGATCACCGCGTTCGCGGCGGAGAGGATGTGCTGGGTGGAGCGGTAGTTCTGCTCCAGCAGGATGGTCTCCGCGTCCGGGAAGTCGCGCTCGAACTCCTCGATATTGCGGATCGTCGCGCCGCGGAAGGCGTAGATGGACTGGTCCGCGTCGCCGACCACGCAGAGCTCGCTCGGCGGCACCTCGCTGTGCAGCTCGCGGCCGTCGGCCCCCTGCTCCGGCGCGCCGGTCGCGTGCCCGACCAGCTCGCGGATCAGCACGTACTGCGCGTGGTTGGTGTCCTGGTACTCGTCGACCAGGACGTGCCGGAAGCGGCGGCGGTAGTACTCGGCCACCTCGGGGTGGTTCCGCAGGATCGCGACCGTCTCGCCGATCAGGTCGTCGAAGTCGAGCGCGTTCGCCCCGCGCAGCCTGCGCTGGTACTCGGTGTAGACCTTGGCGACCAGGGTGGGCAGCTCGGACTCGTCGGACTCCGCGTCCGCCACCGCCTGCGCCGGGCCGATCAGCTCGTTCTTCAGGTTGGAGATCGCGGTGGCGAGCAACCGGGCCGAGTACTTCTTGACGTCGATCTCCATGTCCCGGCTGATCATGGTGAGCAGCCGCCGCGAATCGTCCGCGTCGTAGATGGAGAAGTTGGAGTTCATGCCGGGCAGCAGCGCGGCCTGCATGCGCAGGATCCGCACGCAGCTGGAGTGGAACGTGGAGACCCACATGCTCTGCGCGCGCGGCCCGACCAGCCCGGCCACCCGCTCGCGCATCTCGGCGGCGGCCTTGTTGGTGAAGGTGATGGCCAGGATCTCCCCGGTGTGCGCGCCGCGGGCGGCGAGCAGGTAGGCGATCCGGCGGGTCAGCACAGCGGTCTTGCCCGACCCCGCGCCCGCCACGATGAGCAGCGGCGCCCCGGCGTGCACGACGGCGGCGCGCTGCTGCGGGTTCAGCCCCTCGAGCAGGTGCTCGGCCTCGTCCGCGCGCTTGCGCTCGCGCTCGACGCGCAGCCGCTCGCGCTCGTCCTGGCTGAGCGGGGCCTGCGCGGTGAGCGCGACCCGCTTCGCCGGGGCCGGACCCGTTCGATCCGTGTTCGTTTCGTTCTGCGCCACCGTGATGTCCATTGCCCGTCCACGCTACCGGCGCGCACCGACAGAACCGAGCCCGGACCGGGGCTCTCGCCACACACCGGCCCCGCCGGAGCGGGTATGGCAGACTGGGCGCGTGATCAGCAACCCGACCCGCAGCCCGGAGTTCCGGTTGTCCGCAGGCCACCCTTTCCGCGGATCCTGATCCACGTGTGACCGTGCGGGGGGAGAATACAAGGTCCACCAGGTCTGTTTCAGAGTGAAAGAACTGATCGGTAACGACCAGGGGATGACGACCGATCCACGTTCTGACACGAGGAGATGAATGATGAGCACCCCTGCCACCACCGCCGGGTCGAATTCCGCGCCGTCCCCCGGGTCCGACGCGGCGCTCCCGCAGAGCGAGGCCGAGATCGAGACGCTCCGCAAGGAGATCGATCGGCTCGACGCGGAAATCCTCGCCGCCATCAAACGGCGCAGCGAGATCTCCCGGGTGATCGGCCGGACCCGGATGGCCTCCGGCGGCCCGCGCCTGGTGCACAGCAGGGAGATGAAGGTGCTCGAGCGCTTCAGCGAGCTCGGGCAGGAGGGGCACACCCTCGCCATGCTGCTGCTCCGCCTCGGCCGCGGGCGCCTCGGCCACTGAGCTCGGCCCACCCGGCCGCCGGAGCGAGTAACCCGCGCCGTCAACCGGCTGCCCCCGGCACCGGCCCAGCCACCGAGCACCACCGCCCCCGGCGCTGAACCCGGCCGCAACCGGCTCCCACCCCTCCTCGTGAAAGCCGCCCCGGATCTTCGGATCCGGGGCGGCTTTCACATATTTCTCAACTCAGGTGAGCGCGATGTACTTCGTCGAGAGGTACTCCTCGATGCCCTCACTGCCACCCTCGCGCCCGAACCCGGAGGACTTGACCCCGCCGAACGGCGCGGCGGTATCGGAGATCACGCCGCGGTTCACCCCGACCATGCCGCTCTCCAGCCCCTCCGCGATCCGCAGCGCGCGCTCGAGATCCCGGGTGTAGATGTAGGCGACCAGCCCGAATTCGGTGTCGTTGGCGGCGGCCAGCCCCTCCTCCTCGGTCTCGAAGGTGACCACCGGCGCCACCGGTCCGAAGACCTCCTCGCGCAGGATGCGGGCGTCCGGGGGCAGCTCGGCGAGCACCGTCGCGGGGTAGTACCAGCCGGCGCCATCCGGCCGCTCGCCGCCGATCCTGACCTTCGCGCCCTTCGCGACCGCGTCCTCGACCAGCTCCGAGACCGTGTCCAGCTGGTCCTCGCTGACCAGCGGGCCGAGCGTGGTCTCCGGGTCGGTGCCGGGCCCGAGCACCACCGACTCCATCGCCTTCGCGAACTTGGCGGTGAACTCCTCCGCCACTCCGGCCTGCACGTGGAAGCGGTTGGCCGCGGTGCACGCCTCGCCGCCGTTGCGCAGCTTGGCCAGCATGGCGCCCTGCACCGCGGCGTCGATGTCGGCGTCGTCGAAGACCACGAACGGGGCGTTGCCGCCCAGCTCCATGGAGGTGCGCAGGAGCAGCGGCGCGGCCTGCTCGACCAGCTTCCGCCCCACCTCGGTGGAGCCGGTGAAGGTCAGCTTGCGCAGCCGGGAATCCTCCAGCAGCGGCTTGGTGACCGCGGCCGAGCGGCTGGACGGGATCACCGAGAGCACGCCGTCCGGCAGCCCCGCCTCGCTGCACAGCTTGGCCAGCAGCAGCATGGTGAGCGGGGTCGCCGAGGCGGGCTTGACCAGCATGGTGCAGCCGGCCGCGAGCGCGGGGCCGATCTTGCGGGTGCCCATGGCGAGCGGGAAGTTCCACGGGGTGATGGCCAGACACGGCCCCACCGGCTGCTTGTGCACGATGATCCGGCCGGTGCCGAGCGGCGAGTGCTGGTAGCGGCCGTGCACCCGGACCGCCTCCTCGGCGAACCAGCGGAAGAACTCGGCGCCGTAGCGCACCTCGTTGCGGCTCTCCGGCAGCGCCTTGCCCATCTCCAGCGTCATGAGCAGCGCGAACTCCTCGCTGCGCGCGGTGATCGCCTCGAAGACGGCGCGCAGGATCTCGCCGCGCTCGCGGGACGGGGTCGCGGCCCACTCGGCCTGCACGGCGACGGCGGCGTCCAGCGCCTTGACCGCGTCGCGCGGGCCCGCGTCGGCGATCTCGAGCAGGGTGTCGCCGGTCGCCGGGTTGTGCACGGCGAAGGTGCCGCCCTCGACCGGGTCGGCCGGGCCGCCGATCCACAGCGAGGTCGGGACGGATGCGAGAACTTCGAGTTCGGAGGCCATGTCGCCAGCCTAACTACCGCGTGCGTGGTTACCGGGTGGTCCGGGCCGGGCTCACAGCCTGCCGCGCAGCAGCAGGTTCCAGTAGACGCGCGGCAGGACGTAGCGGTCGAAGGCCCAGGCGCTGCGGCGGGGCCGGAGCGGGTCGAGGAACGAGGGCAGTGCCGAGGAGATGGCGCCGCTCCGGTCGAACTCGGCGGCGATGAGCCGGTGCGCGTCGGTGGCGATCGGTGCCACGGTGTACCCGTCGTATTCGCGCAGTGGGTCCCCGGCGCGGGCGGCGACGATATTGTCGGCGAGCACCGCGATCTGGCGGCGCAGGGCACCGCCGGACGGGTCGGTGGCGACCGCGGCGGCGTCGCCGGCCGACCAGACGTCGTCGAAGGTGCGGTGCCGCAGCGACCCGGGATCGATGTCGACCAGCCCGTGCGATGCGTCGGCGAGCCCGGAGGTCTCGATCCACCGCGGGCCGCGGAACGGGGGGACCAGGTGCAGGAGGTCGTAGGGCAGCCGATGCTCGCTCCCCTCCGCACCGACGGTGACCGCCCGGTCATCGGGGTGCAGGGCGACGACGGTGGTGTCGTGCCACACCCGGACATTCAGGGCGGCCAGGTGGGACAGCAGCGCGTCGTCGAGTTTCCGCACGCCGATCAGGTGCGGGCGGTCGACGACCAGCGCGAGGTCGATGGTGTCCAGGATTCCGCGGCGCCGCCAGTGGGCCGCGGCGAGGAACAGCGGCTTGATCGTCGTTCCGGTGCAGCTCACCGGTGCTCTCGGCACCGTGAAGACGACCCGGCTCCCGGGTTCGAGGGTGCGCACGAGTTCCCAGGTCCGCGCCGCCCGGTCGAGATAGTTGCTGGTCACGCCCGGTGCGTCGAGCGCCGCGTCGAGGCCGGGCAGCGCGTCGGTGTCGGGGACCAGCCCGGGAGCAACGACGAGATCGCGATAGCCGACGACCGCACCGGACGCGCAGCGCACCCGGTGCGCCGACGGCTCGACCGCGACCACCGCGTCGCGGATCCAGCTCGCTCCGGCGGGCGTGACCGAACGCTGGGTCCGCTCCGCCTGCGTCAGGCTCGCCTGCCCGCCGCCGACGTAGGACAGCAGCGGCCGGTAGGTGTGCACCGCGTTCGGCTCGATGACGGCGACATCCTCGATCCCGAGCCGGATCAGCCGGGCGGCCGCGCTGATGCCCGCGTTGCCGCCGCCGATGATCACCACGTCGAAGTGCCGTTCGGGTCTGGTCGCCGTCATCGCCCGGACCTACCCCCGCCCCCCGCGTCGAAACGATCCGTGTGACCGCGGCCCGCCCGCTGTAATGTCGGTGGGCGTGAGCAGCGACATCACCGCGTCGGCGGCCTGGCGGAAACTGCACGATCACCACGAGGGCGTCGGGGGGACCCACCTACGCGAATTCTTCGCCGACGATCCGGAGCGCGGGCGCGAGCTCGTCGTCGGAGTCGGCGACCTGCGCATCGACTACAGCAAGCACCGCGTCACCCGCGAAACCCTCGCGCTGCTCACCGAACTGGCGCGCGAGGCGGATGTCGCCGGGCACCGGGACGCCATGTTCCGCGGCGACCACATCAACACCAGCGAGGACCGCGCGGTCGGGCACATCGCCCTGCGCGCCCCCGCCGGGGAGCCGCTGACCATCGACGGCGCCGACGCCACCGCCGAGGTGCACGACGTACTGCGCCGGATGGGCGAGTTCACCGACGCGGTGCGCTCCGGCGAGTGGCGCGGCGCCTCCGGCGAGCGCATCCACACCGTGGTGAACATCGGCATCGGCGGCTCCGACCTGGGCCCGGTCATGGTGCACCGGGCGCTGCGGCACTACGCCGACGCCGGTGTGGACGCCCGCTTCGTCTCCAATGTGGACCCCGCCGACCTGGTCGCCAAGCTCACCGGGCTCGACCCGGCGCACACGCTCTTCGTCATCGCCTCCAAGACCTTCTCCACCCTGGAGACGCTCACCAACGCCACCGCAGCCAGGCGCTGGCTCACCGCCGCGCTCGGCGAGGACGCGGTGGCCAAGCACTTCGTCGCGGTCTCCACCAATGCCGAGCGGGTCGCCGAGTTCGGCATCGACACCGCGAACATGTTCGGCTTCTGGGACTGGGTCGGCGGGCGCTACTCGGTGGACTCCGCCATCGGGCTCTCGGTCATGGCGACGGTCGGGAAAGAGCGGTTCGCCGAGTTCCTCGCCGGGATGCACGCCGTGGACCGGCACTTCGCCACCGCGCCGCCGGAGGCCAACGCGCCGGTGCTGCTCGGGCTGCTCGGCGTCTGGTACTCGAACTTCTTCGGCGCGGAATCCCGTGCCGTGCTGCCGTACTCGAACGACCTCGACCGTTTCCCCGCCTACCTGCAGCAGCTCACCATGGAGTCGAACGGCAAGTCGGTGCGCGCCGACGGCACCCCCGTGCGCACCTCCACCGGCGAGATCTTCTGGGGCGAGCCGGGCACCAACGGCCAGCACGCCTTCTACCAGCTGCTGCACCAGGGCACCCGGCTGGTCCCCGCCGACTTCATCGGCTTCGCCACCCCCACCGACGACCTGCCGACCAGGGACGGCACCGGCAGCATGCACGACCTGCTCATGAGCAACCTCTTCGCGCAGACCAAGGTGCTCGCCTTCGGCAAGACCGCCGAGGAGATCACCGCCGAGGGCACCGACGCCGCGCTGGTGCCGCACAAGGTCATGCCAGGCAATCGGCCGACCACCACGATCCTCGCGCCCAGACTCACCCCGTCGGTGGTGGGTCAGCTGATCGCGCTGTACGAGCACATCGTGTTCGTGGAGGGCGTCATCTGGGGCATCGACAGCTTCGACCAGTGGGGCGTCGAGCTGGGCAAGCAGCAGGCGCTCGCCCTCGAACCGCTGCTCACCGCTGCCGAGGAGCCCGAGCCGCAGGACGACTCCTCCACCGACGCCCTCATTCGCTGGTACCGCGCATCCCGCGGGTGATCGCCCCGGTGGCGACGGCGAGCAGGATGCCGACCACCACCAGGTCGAACACGATCTGCAGCATGGTGACGATGCGCGCCGCCTGCCCGATGGCGTGCACGTCGCCGAAGCCGACGGTGCCCAGCGTGACGATGGTGTAGTACAGCGCGTCGGTGCGCGTCACCAGCCCGTCGAACTGGCCGGGGTCGTTCGTCGCCAGCAGGTAGTAGGTGAGCGCGAAGAAGACGATGGTCACCGTGAGCAGCAGCAGAATGCCGTCCACCTGCCTGCCCGCCCGCTGCGGGGCCGCGGTCAGGCGGCGGATGTGCCGGTCGATCAGCTGGGCCAGTCCGGCCAGGCCCGCGAGGAAGACGAGCACGCCGATGATGCGGTCCTCGAGGTCCAGGTTCAGCGGGATGCCGTAGTAGACGAGCAGGGCGCAGAGGATCGCGATGCCGTTGCGGAGCAGGCGGGTGCGGTGCGAGTCGGGCGGGGGCATCGGTTCATCATGTGTCCGTTGCGGGAGCCATCGCGGTACCCGCGCCGCAGCGGCGTGCGCTGGATATCAGCCGGTACCACGCGGGAACTCGTGGAGTACGAGATCGGCGCGGTGGCGGGTGCGGGCGATCAGGTCGGCGTTGCGCAGGTCGCTGGCGACGACCTTGTGGTGCGCCTCCTGAGCGCTGCGACCGCCTGCGCGGTGCCGCGCCAGCAACCGTTCGGTGAGGAGGTCGCGCGGGGCGTCGAGGTACCAGACCTCGTCCAGGAGGGGGCGGACCTCGGGCCAGGTCAGCAGGTAGTTTCCTTCGACCAGCGCGATGCGCTGGGTCGTGAAGGTGACGCCCGCCGGTGTCGGCTCGTCCCTGGCGCGGTCGAAGGTCGGCCAGGGAACTCGGGTTTCGCTTCGCAGTGCGCGGAGGTTCGCCACGAATCCCTCGACGTCGAAGGTGTCCGGCTCGCCCTTGCGCTCCCGCGCGCCGCGCTCGTCCAGGACGGCGTTCGGCAGGTGGTAGCCGTCCATCGGGGCGATCTCCGCGTCCGGCGCGAGGGCGGTGCGCAGCGCCTCGGCCAGGGTGGACTTGCCGGTGCCCGGCGGGCCGGTGATGCCGAGCAGGAAGCGGCGGTCTCCCGTTCCGGCGCGGGCCCGGACTCGGCTGGCGAGTTCACCGAGCACCGGGATCGACCCATCGTGCGAGATTCCCCGGGGCCCGGTCATAGCAGGATGTATACACCCGGTTCGGCTACCAGCAGCTGCGGTAGTACTCGCACTGTCAGCTCACGAATGCCCGCTCGATGATCGACTGCGTGTCGACGCCGACCGGGAGGGTGCCGAAGGCGATGCCCCAGTCGTCACCGAGCCGGGTGGCGCAGAAGGCGTCGGCGACGGCGGAGTGGCCGTGCCGGACCAACTGGGCGCCCTGCAGGACCAGGGCCATGAGCTCGATGACGCGGCGGGCGCGGTACTCGATGTCGGAGAAATCCGAGAGCTCCTTGCCGACGCGGTCGATGACGTCGTCCAGGCGCGGGTCGGCGCCGCGGGCGAGCGAGACCTCGGCGAAGTACGCCTCGACCGACTCCGGCTGGCGGGCCATGGCGCGCAGCGCGTCGAGCGCGGCGACATTGCCCGACCCCTCCCAGATGGACATGAGCGGCGCCTCGCGGTAGAGCCGCGGCATCCCGGACTCCTCCGCGTACCCGTTGCCCCCGAGGCACTCCAGCGCCTCGGCGGCGTGCGCGGGGGCCCGCTTGCAGACCCAGTACTTGGTGATGGCGAGCGCGATCCGGCGCAGCGCGGCCTCGGCGGGGTCGGTGCCCGCCCGGTCGGTGGCGCCCGCCAGCCGCAGCATGACGGTGGTGGCGGCGTCCGACTCGATCACCAGGTCGGCGAGGACGTTGCGCATGGCGGGGTGGTCGATCAGGGGCTTGCCGAAGGTCTGCCGGTGCCTGGCGTGGTGCACGGCGTGCACGGCGCCGACGCGCATGCCGGTGGCCGAGCCGATCACGCAGTCCAGCCTGGTCATGTTGACCATCTCGATGATGGTCTTCACGCCTGCGCCCTCGGGGCCGACCAGCCAGCCGGTGGCGTTCTCGTACTCGATCTCGGACGACGCGTTCGACCTGTTGCCGAGCTTGTCCTTGAGCCGCTGGATCCGGATCGGGTTGCGGGTGCCGTCCGGCAGCACCCGGGGCAGCAGGAAGCAGGAGAGCCCGCCGGGCGCCTTGGCCAGGGTGAGGAACATGTCGGACATGGGCGCGGAGGTGAACCACTTGTGCCCGACGATCCGGTACCCGCCGTCCGGCCGCGGGGTGGCGGTGGTGGTGTTGGCTCGGACGTCCGAGCCGCCCTGCTTCTCGGTCATGGACATGCCCGCGATCAGCCCGGTCTTGCCGGACGGCTCGCGCAGCCCGAAGTCGTAGCTGCGCGAGCCGAGCAGCGGCTCGAAACGGGCGGCGAGCTCGGGGTTGTGCCGGAGCGCGGGAATCACGGCGTAGGTCATGGAGATCGGGCACATGTGGCCCGCGTCGGCGACGCCCCAGGTGTAGAACTTGGCGGCCCGCGCGACGTGCGTGCCCGGCCGGTCGTCCAGCCAGGGCGAGCCGTGCAGGCCGTGCTCGACGGCGACCGCCATGAGCTGGTGCCAGGCCGGGTGGAACTCGACCTCGTCGATCCGGTTGCCGTAGCGGTCGTGCGTGCGCAGCACCGGCGGGTAGTCGTTCGCCAGCCTGCCCCACTCCTGCGCCTCGGCGCCGCCTGCGCGCAGGCCGAGCGCGCGGACCTCGGGCTCGGCCCAGCCGCCGCCCTCGCGGTGCAGCCCCTCGAGCAGGGCCGGGTTGCGGGAGACGTCGAACGGGACGAGCTCGGGCACCTGGTTGAAGACGTCGTGGGTGTGCATGGTCGCTCCTCTCAGCGGAGGCCGAGCGCGCGGAGCGCGAAGGCCACCAGGTCGTCGATGACGGCGGCGTCGGCGGGTTCGGCGGCGAGCGGGCCGACCAGCACCTCGCCGATCGCGCCGACCAGTGCCGCCGCGGTCACCGCAGGCCGCTGCGGCGGTAGTTCGCCGCGGGCGATGCCCGCCGCGACCGCGCCCTCGAAGGTTTCGGCGAAGGCGCGCCGGAAGTGCAGCCGCTCGGCGTCGACGGCGGCGTCCACCGGCTCGGCGAGCAGCACGTAGGCCAGCTTGGGGTTGCGCAGGGCGCGGCCGGCGAAGGTGTTGACCGCCGCCGAGACCCGGTCCGCCGCCGAGAGCTCTTCGGCGTTGGCGGCCGAGCGCACCGCGGCGACCTCGCGCGTGACCACCTCGAGGAAGACGGCGCGCACCAGCTCGGTCTTGCCCGCGTAGTGCTTGTAGACGGTGCCGGTGGCGATCTCGGCCTCGGCGGCCACCGCGGCCATCGAGAGCCCGGCGAAGCCGTCGCGGGCGAGCACCCGACCGGCGGCCTGGGTGATCAGCCCGGCCTTGGCATCGAGCCGAGCCTGCACGGCGGGTGTTCTGCGGTACGCCACCCAAGAAGTGAATCATCCGTTCACTTCTTGGCGCAAGGGGTAGGGTCGACCCGTGAATGCTGTGCGGGTAGAACGCTCCGGCCCCGTGACCACGGTGATCCTGGATCGCCCCGAGGCGCGCAACGCGGTGGACGGCCCCACCGCCGCCGCGCTGAGCGCCGCCTTCCGCGAGTTCGACGCGGACGAGGAGGCGGCCGTCGCCGTGCTCTGGGGCGCCAACGGGACGTTCTGCGCGGGCGCCGATCTGAAGGGGCTCGGCACCGAGCGTTCGAACATCGTCACCGAGGACGGCGACGGCCCGATGGGGCCGACCCGGCTGGTGCTGAGCAAGCCGGTGATCGCCGCCGTCGCGGGGTACGCGGTGGCGGGCGGGCTGGAGCTGGCGCTCTGGTGCGATCTGCGAATCGCGGAGGAGGACAGCACCTTCGGCGTCTTCTGCCGGCGCTGGGGGGTACCGCTCATCGACGGCGGAACGGTGCGGCTGCCGCGGATCGTCGGGCAGGGGCTGGCCATGGAGCTGATCCTCACCGGGCGGGCGGTGGACGCCGCCGAAGCGCTCGCCATCGGACTGGCGAACCGGGTGGTCCCGGCCGGGCAGGCGCGGGTCGCCGCCGAGCGGCTCGCGCTGGAGCTGGCCGGGCTGCCGCAGGCGTGCCTGCGCTCGGACCGCATGTCGGTGCTGGAGCAGGAGGGGCTGGACGAACCCGCCGCGCTGCGCGCCGAGTACCAGCACGGGTTGCGGGCGCTCGCGGGCGGCGCGCTGGAGGGGGCGCGGCGGTTCGCCTCCGGGGCGGGCAGGCACGGGGAGACCGCCTCGTCGTGACGGCACGGCTGAGCGTCGTCGACGAGATCTTTCTGCGGACCCATCGCGGGCTGGGCACGCCGATCGTCCTGCAGGGGGTGTGGCGGACCGCGGAGCGGGTGCCCGTCGGGGTGCTGTGGGCGCTGCGCGAGGGGTTGCGGACCGGGGAGCTCGGGCGGCGGGTTCGAAGCGCGCGGGTGCCTGGGGCGCGGCGCGCCTGGGTGCGGAATGTGCGGGGGTTGCCGCTGGTGCTGTACGGGGTGATTCCGGTTGCGGGGCTGCTGGATTGGGCCGATGCGCGGGGTGGCGAGCTGGATCCGTCGCGCGGGCCGGGGTGGCGGTTGGCGTACGCGCCGCTCGCCGATGGCGGGGCGGTGGTGTCGCTGACCTGCTCGCACGTGCTGGCCGATGGCCGCGCGCTGGTGCTGGCGGCGGATCGCGCGCTGCGCGGGGTCGCGGGTGCGGTCGAGGCCCTTCCGCTGGACGCGCGGGGTGACTGGGCGGATGCCGGGCGGCAGTGGAGTGTGGTGCTCGAGGGAACCGGGCGGGCGTGGTGGAACAGGGTGCGAACCGAGATGGCCAGGGGTGTGCGGCGGGTCGTCGAGGCGCAGCCACGGCGGCCTGCCGAGACCCTCGCCCGGAACGCACTCCCGGCGGACCGCCGGGCACCGCGGCTCCGCACCTCATCGGCGGGCACCGGCAACGCCACCGTCACCTTGGTTGCCCAATCCCCGGTCGAAACCTGGGATTCCATCGCCACGAACTCCGGCGGCACCCCGAACAGCCTGTTCGTCGCGGTGATCGCGCACACCCTCTGGGAACTCGGCTACCAGCCCGACGAACTCACCGCGAGCCTCCCGGTCGACACCCGCGCCGAGCCGCGGGTGGACAACGACCTCGCCGTGACCGCCGTCCGGATCACCCGCTCCGACACACCGAAAGACCTGCGCGAGAAGACCCGCGCCGCCTACGAGTACCGGATCACCAGCCCGGCCGGGATCCCGGAGGAGATCCTCCAGGTGATCCCGGACCGCCTGGCGCACACCCTCGCCGCCGGTGCGGGCGAGCGCGACATCCTCTGCTCGAACATCGGCCCGCTCCCCGGCTCCATCGGCGCGCTCGGCCCGAGCCGCTGCACCGGCATGGCCGCCCGCGCCATCCACCCCGGCCTGCGCCGGGACCGCCTGCCGCGCACCCGCCTGGCCGGCTACCTCTGCCACCTCGGCGGCGAATACACCCTGGCCCTGGTGAGCCTGGAACCCGAGCGCAGCCGCGCCGACCTGCGCGCCGCCCTGCTGCGCGCCGCCGAACCCTTCGGGCTGCCGCTCACACCGTGGTGACGGCCACCCGGCCGAGCACCGAATCCGGCACCGGCACCCCGGGTTCCAGGTCGGCCGAGGAGACCGGCGGGTCGAAGACCTGACGCAGCGGAAGCACCCCGGCCCAGACCCCGCCCGCCGCGATGTCGTCGGCGTCGTCCATCGGGCCGCCGGTGCGCACCTTGACCGACGCCTCGGTGAGATCCAGCGCGAGCACCAGCGTCGCCGCCAGCTCCTTGGCGTTGGGCGGACGCACCCGCTCCCAGGAGCCGGGGGCGGTGTGCTCGACGACCACGCGCAGCGCGTGCAGCCGCTGCTCGGGGTCGGTGAGCCGCTCCGGCCTGCCGTGGATCACGGCGGAGCGGAAGTTCATCGAGAAGTGCATGGCCGAGCGGGCGTAGACGATGCCGTCCACCTGGGTGACGCTCACGCAGACATCGCCGGTGAGCGCGGCCCGCATGTTGCCCGCCCCGGTGGAGCCGTGCAGGTAGAGGGTGTCGCCGTCGCGGCCGTAGACGGTCGGCACCACCAGCGGGGCGCCGCCGAGGACGACGCCGAGGTGGCAGAGCGCGCCCGCGTCGAGCAGGGCGTCGAGTTCGGCGCGGTCGGTGCGGCCACGTTCCCGGCTGCGGGTGAGCTGGGATCGCGGGGTCGGGGCGAGCGGGGCGCGTTCGGTCATGGTTCCAGCGTGCGCGAGCGAGTGGCATTATCGAAGGGCCAATCCCCGGGCACTTCGGAAGACCACTTCGCGGGTCCACACGGACTCCGGCCGCGCTGTGGCGAGTGCCGGCTCCCGCAGCGGGCGGGTGCGGCCGGGTTGGCGCAGCGCGACCTCGACTCGGGACGATCGAAGGAGGACCGGACCGGATGACCACCCCCGCTGACGATCTACCCCTCACCATCGACCGGATGAGCGCGGTCCCGCTCGCCGTCCAGGTCGCGGACGGCCTGCGCGGCGCGGCGGGCTCCGGTGTCCTGCGCCGGGGCGACCGGCTCCCTTCGTCCCGGGCACTCGCGACCCGGCTCGGGGTGAGCCGCACCGTGGTCGCCGCGGCGTACGACCGCCTGCACGCCGAGGGCTGGCTCGGCGGGCGGCAGGGCTCGGGCACCTACCTGCTCGCCGCCCCCGCCGCGGCCCCGGCGACCCCGGCGCCACTGCCGTCCGAGACCGAGCCCGGCGGGCTGATCGACCTCGCCCCCGGCGCACCGTGCGCGGCCGTCATCGACCGCGCGGCTTGGCGCCGGGCCTGGCGCGCCGCCGCCGACCGGCCGCCGGCCACCAGGCGCGACCGCGCAGGCGAGCCCGCCTACCGCAGCGCCGTCGCCGAGCACCTGCTGCGCCACCGCGGCCTGGCCGCGGGCCCAGAGGTCACCGTGCTGGCGACCACCGGCACCGGCGCCGCCGTCTCGGAGATCGCCGCCGCCGCGCTGCCGCCCGGCGCGACGGTGGCCGTCGAGGACCCCGGCTACCAGCGCGCGGTCGGCGGCCTCCTGGCGGCCGGGCTGCGGGTGCTCCCGGTGCCGGTGGACGACGGCGGGCTGCGCGTCGACCTGATCCCGGAGGGTGTAGCGGCCGTCTACTGCACCCCCGCGCACCAGTTCCCGCTCGGCAGCCGGATGAGCGCCGAGCGCCGGGTGCGCCTGGTCGACCTGGCCCGCGAGCGACGGCTGCTGGTGCTGGAGGACGACTACGACGGCGAACTCCGCTATGACACCGCCCCGCTGCCGCTGCTCGCCGCGCTGGCCCCGGACGTGGTGGTGCACCTCGGCACCACCAGCAAGATCCTCTCCCCCACGCTCGGCGCGGGCTGGCTGGTCGCCGCCCCGGAGGTGGCCGCCGCGGTGCTCGACCACCGCGACCGCACCGGAACCGCGCCGTCGCCCGCGGGCCAGCTGGTCCTCGCCGAACTCGCCGCGCACGGCGACCTCGCCGGCCACCTGCGCAAACTGCGCCGGGTCATGCCTGCCCGCAGGGCAATGCTGCTATCCCACCTGACCGGGCTGGAAGTGCTCGGCGACGACGCGGGCTCGCACGTCGTCGTCCCGCTCCCCGACGCCGCCGCCGAACAGGCCGCGGTGGCCGCCGCCAGGGCCCGCGGCGTGCTCTTCGACGGCCTGGCCCGGCACCACCTGGGCGCGCGACACCACTTCGGCGTCGCGCTCGGCTACTCGGCGGCGAGCGAATCGGAGCTCGCCGTCGCCGCTCGGATAGCGGGCGAGTGCCTGCGGCGGTCGTAGCATGGGCGGCATGAGCGAACAGGACCTCCTGGCCCGTATCCGTGAACTGGTCGACCGGGAGCACGAGCTCCGGTCGCAGGCCGAGAACCGGGAGATCGATCCGGAGACCGAGCGCCGCAAACTCGCCGAGCTCGAGGTCACCCTCGACCAGTGCTGGGACCTGCTGCGGCACCGCCGGGCCCGGCTGGACGCGGGCGAATCCCCCGACGACGCCGAGGTGAACCCGCCCGGCCAGGTCGAGAACTACCTCCAGTAACCGTGGCCGACACCACGGACGAGTTCGACGTCATCGTGATCGGCGCGGGGCCTGCGGGCGAGAACGCCGCCGCCTACGCCATCGCGGGCAGCGACCGCACCGCCGCGCTGGTCGAGCGCGAGCTGGTCGGCGGCGAGTGCTCCTACTGGGCCTGCATTCCCAGCAAGGCGCTGCTCCGCCCCGGCCACGTGCTCGCCGCGGCCAGGGCCATGCCCGGCGTCACCGCCGACGGCCTCGACGTGGCCGCGGTGCTGGCCCGCCGCGACTCCTTCACGCACCGCGACGACACCGGCCACGACGACTGCTCCCAGGTCGACTGGGCCGAGGACAACCGGATCACGGTGGTCCGCGGGCACGGCCGGCTCGCGGGCGAGCGCGCCGTCGAGGTGGGCGGCCGCACCCTGCGTGCCAGGCACGCCGTCGTGCTGGCCACCGGTACCACCGCCGCCGTGCCCGATGTCCCCGGCCTGCGCGCGGCGCTGCCCTGGACCTCCCGGGACGCCACCGCCGTCACCGAGATCCCCGGCCACATCGCGATCATCGGCGGCGGCGTCGTCGCCTGCGAGGCCGCGACCTGGCTGGCCGCGCTCGGCGCGCGGGTCACGCTGCTGGTGCGCGGGCAGGCGCTGCTCGCCGGTAACGAGCCGTTCGCGGGCGAGCGGGTCGCGGCCGAGCTCACCGGCACCGGGCGGGTCGAGATCCGCTTCGGCGCGCAGCCCGAGCGGGTGCTCCGGCCGGATGCCGCCGACACCGCCGAGGGCCGGATCCACGGCGGCCTGGTCACCGTCGAGCTGGGCGGTGGCGAATCCGTCACGGCGGACGAGATCCTGGTGGCCGCGGGCCGTGCCCCGCACACCGGCGACCTCGGGCTCGCCACCGTCGGGCTGGAGCCCGGCTACATCGCGGTCGATGACCAGCTCACCGTCGACGGGGTGCCCGGCGAGTGGCTGTACGCGGTCGGCGACGTGAACCACCGGGTCGCGCTCACGCACATGGGCAAGTACCAGGCCAGGGTGGCGGGCGATGTGATCGCCGCCCGCGCCGAGGGCCGCCCGCTGGACAGCTCCCGCTACACCGCGCTGGCCGATCACGACCTCGCGCCGCAGGTGGTCTACACCGCGCCGGAGGTGGCGGCGGTCGGGCTCACCGAGGCCGCGGCCAGGGAGCGCGGGCTCACGGTCTCGGCGGTCGAGCTCGACATCGCCGTTGCCGGTTCTTCGCTGGCAAGAGACGACTACGCCGGGCACGCCAAGCTGGTGATCGACGAGACCACCGACACCCTGGTCGGCGCCACCTTCGTCGGCCCGGACGTCGGCGAGCAGCTGCACGCCGCGACCATCGCGGTGGTCGGCCGGGTGCCGCTGGCGACGCTGTGGCACGCGGTTCCGGCGTTCCCTGCGGTCAGCGAGTTCTGGCTGCGGTTGCTGGAGGCGCGGCGGTAGCGCTGGCACTCGGTGCCGACAGGGTCTGCGGTACCGCCGGTTCCGGTTACCCCTGTCGGCAAGCGCTCGCGCTGGATACCATCGGGGCATGGTGGCAACGACAGACATCACGATCGCCGACGGAGTAGTCCGCGGTCGTCGCGGTCGTCGCGTACTGCGCTGGCGATCCATTCCGTACGCGGCCCCGCCCATCGGCGACCAGCGCTTCCGGGCGCCGCAGCCGGTGCAGCCGTGGACCGGTGTCCGGGACGCGACCGAGTTCGGGAACGCGGCCATGCAGCACCGCGAGGGCGCCAGGATCGGCCCGCGCGGGTACCAGCCGACCAGCGAGGATTCGCTGACACTCAATGTCACGGTGCCCGCGCGGGAATCCGCGTCGCCGCGGCCGGTGCTGGTCTTCATCCACGGCGGCGGGTACCTCTTCGGCACCTCGGCGCTCGGGCTCTACTCCGGTGCCAGGCTGGCCCAGCGCGGCGACGCCATCGTGGTCTCGCTGAACTACCGGCTCGGCGTCTTCGGCTACGTGGACTTCAGCGAGTACAGCAGCGAGAGCCGGGCCTACGAGAGCAATCTGGGGCTGCGCGACCAGGTCGCCGCGCTGCGCTGGGTGCGCGACAATATCGCCGCCTTCGGTGGCGACCCGGGCAATGTCACGATCTTCGGCGAATCCGCGGGCGCGCACGCCGTGCTCGCGCTGCTCAGCACTCCGGAGGCAGGCGGCCTCTTCCACCGCGCGATCTCCCAGAGCCCGCCCGCCGACTGGGCGATGACCGCCGACGACGCGCGCACCTTCGCCCGCCGCTGCCTGGACGAACTGAGCATCTCCCCGGAGGCGGCGAACAAGGAGCTCAGCACGGTCGACGGGCACGATCTGCGCCGCGCCTTCAACAAGGTCGCGCGCCGGGTGGTGCACGAGCGCCGCGGCCTCTTTCCCACCGCGCCGGTGGTCGACGGCGACTACCTGCCGCTCCCGCCGGTGCAGGCCATCGAGGAGGGCAAGGCGCACCGGGTGCCGCTGATCATCGGCACCAACCGGGACGAGGGCACGCTCTTCGCCAAGTTCGCCGACGAGCTGCCGACCACCCCCGACCGGCTGCGCTCCGCGCTGGAGTCGGTCGGCGCCGACCAGGAGCGGATCGCCGCCGCCTACCCCGGCTTCGCGGAGAACCCGCGGGTCGCGGTCCGGGCGGGTGGCGACTACGTCTTCTGGCGGCCGTCGCTGCGGGTCATGGCCGGGCACAGCAAATACGCCCCGACCTACGCCTACCGCTACGACTTCGCGCCGCGCGCCCTGCACCTCGCCGGGCTCGGCGCCACCCACGCCTCCGACCTGATCCCGGTCTTCGGCGGCGGCGACGGCCCGCTCGGCCGCGCCATCACCGCGGCGGGCGGCGGCAGCGGGCTGCGCGCCGTCACCAGGCAGTTCCAGGAGAACTGGGTGGAGTTCGCGCGCACCGGTTCGCCGCTGCCCTCCTGGCCCCGCTACACCGAGGAGCGGCGCAGCACCCTGATCATCGACGACCCGACCCGGGTCGAACACGATCCGGAGCCGACGAAGCGGCTGGCCTGGCAGGGCGTCGGGGTGCCGAGCCTCACTTGAGCAGCCGGGACATCCGGCGGTCGGCGAGAATCCGGCCGCCGGTCTGGCAGGTGGGGCAGTACTGGAACGAGCGGTCCACGTAGGACACCTCGCGCACGGTGTCGCCGCAGACCGGGCAGGGCTCGCCGGTGCGGGCGTGCACCCGCATGCCCGAGCGCTTCTCGCCCTTGAGCCGGGCGGCGTCCTGCCCGACCGAGCGCCGCACCGCGTCGGTGAGCACCGCGCGCATGGCCGCGTACAGCTCGCCCGTCTTCGCGTCCGGCAGCGTCTTGGTATTGGCGAACGGCGAGACCTTGGCGGTGTGCAGGATCTCGTCGGAGTAGGCATTGCCGATGCCCGCCAGCAGCGTCTGGTCGACGATGGCGGTCTTGATCCGCTGCGAGGTGCCGTGCAGGATCGCGCCGAACTCGGCCTCGGTGAGCGCGAGCGCATCCGGGCCGAGCCGCGCGATGCCGGGCACCTGCTGCGGATCGTCCACCACGTACACCGCGAGCCGCTTCTTGGTGCCCGCCTCGGTGAGGTCGAAGGCAGGCGTCGCCCCCTCCGGGGTGAAGAAGTGCACCCGCAGCGCCAACGGCCCCTTCCCCGGCTTCGGCGGCGTCGCGCTCGGCTCGTCGATCCAGCGCAGCCAGCCGCCCCTGGACAGATGCGTGAGCAGCCACAACCCGCCGCAATCCAGCCCGAGGAACTTCCCGAACCGCCCCGCCCCGGTCACATCCCGCCCGGAGAGCGCCGTGATCGGCGGCTCGAAGGTCTTCACCGCGCTCAGCGCCGCCACATCGATCCGCCCGACCACCGCACCGGTCGCATGCTCCCGCAGGAACTGCGCCAGCGCCTCGATCTCCGGTAGTTCGGGCACAGGGCCAGGTTACCGGCGTGCCCCGACAGGTGCGGGGATGGCGAGGCGGGGAGTTGCACCCCGGCGACCCGACGTGGAGACTAGTTGTCGATGCCGTATCCCCTGGGGTGCGGAAGTGAGGCCGGGCCCCCTGATGGAATCAGGCGCCCGGCCTTCGCGCTGTCAGGGGTCGACCTCGACGATGTCGACGACCGTGCTCAGCGCCTCCCAGTACCGGTGCCTGCCATCGAGCCACCAGGTCAGCGCGCCCGCGACGACATCGGCCGCCCACAGCGCCGGGTCGTCCGATGCCTTCGTCCAGCCGACGGTGACCTCTCGGCGGAACCCCGGTTGCTTGCGCAGGGTCACCAGCAGCGCGCGGTCGCGCGCGTCCTGTTCGGCACGGCGGGATTCGAAACAGATCGCGTCGACGCCGCGCTCGGAAAGGACGCGCAGCAACACCTTCAGGCAGAGCCTCCGAGCACGCTCCGGCCCGACCTCGGGATCATGCAGGTAGACCGTGACCACCCCGGACATCGGCAGCGCGGCAACGGCTTTGGCGATGTGCTCGAGCCGCTCGTCGCGCCAGTGCACGCGCGGTGTCCTGCCGTACCGCAGGGCGAGCATGGTCTCCCGCACCTCGGCCAGCGCGGACTCGGGCACGATGACCGCGGCGAGGGTGTAGACGCACGCGCCCTCGAGCGATCGGCGCCGGGCGGACTCGTCGACGACAAGCAAACAGCATCGGGAACGGACCTTCCGGAGCGGTGGCTGGTGCACGTCGGCGCCACCGTCCTGCGCGAATCCCCCGGTCCGGCCCCCCGTGCGGTAGGGCACACCGTACAAGCAGGCGGCGACCGCCACCAATCCGTCAGCTCGGCACCGTCAGCTGCCAGACGTGACCGTCGGGGTCGGCGAAGGTGGCGGTGAAGCCCCAGGGCTGGGCGGCGGGTTCGGTGATGACGGTGGCGCCGGCCGCGCGGGCCCGGTCGAGGGTGGCTACGACCTCGGCTTCGGTGGGGAGGGTGAGGGCGAGGAGGCATTCGCTGGTGCCGGGGGCGGCGGCCGCGCGGTCGCCGAGTACCCAGCCGAAGCCGCCGGTGGGGATGAGCATGAGGGTGGTGCGGGCGTCGAGGCGGTATTGCAGCGGCTCGGGGACGCCGTCGTCGGCGAGTTCGCCGAAGGGTTCGAGGGCGAGTACCTCGCGGTGGAAGGCGACGGCGCGGCGGCGGTCCTCGGTGGGCAGCGCGATCACCACGGGCGGGACCTGGGTGCTGCTGCGGAGCAGGTAGATGTCCATGATCCAGCCCTTGGCGGCGCGCAGCTCGGCGCGGCGGGAAACGATGCGCGGGCCGACCTCGGCGAGCGGCCCCTCGATCAGCTCCTCGTCCGGCATGCCGAGGTAGGCACCCCACCAGATGTGCACACCGTCCGGCGCGAGGGTGGTCCACGCGCAGTCGCCGTCCAGCATGACCAGCGTCGGGTCGTTGCCGAGGCCGTCGGCGCGGAGCCTGCGGCCGGTGGTGATGTGCACCGGCTCGCCGATGCCGTGCAGCACCGTGCGGTGCGCCGCCGCCAGCGCCTGCGCGCTGGTGACGCCGGGGATCACGGTGTACTCGAAATCCTGGGTGCCGCGGATGGTCTCGATCAGCCGCAGGGTGCTGTCGTAGAGCGAGGGGTCGCCCCAGACCAGGATGCCGCCGACCCCGTCGACGGCCGCGAACTCGGCGGCGAGCAGCGCGGCGCGGCGGCGGTGCCAGTCCTCGACCGCGCCGCGGTAGTCGGCGGGGTCGCGATCGCGCGGAGGGTCCTGCACCTCGACCACCCGGTGCCCCGGCTTGGCGTGCCGGTCGAGGATGGTGGCGCGCAGATCGAGCAGTTCCCGCTTGTCCTCGCCCTTGCCGATGACGAAGAAGGTGTCGACCCGGCCGATCGCCGCGACGGCCTGCAGGGTCACCTGGTCCGGGTGGCCTGCGCCGATTCCGATCACGTGGAGCGTCCGCATGCGCCGAGACTAGAGTCGACGTGTGACGACTGCGCCGGACACCCAGTACGAGGACCTGCTCCGCCTGGTCCTGAGCACCGGAACCGCCAAGGGCGATCGCACCGGCACCGGCACCCGCAGCGTCTTCGGCCACCAGCTGCGCTACGACCTGAGCGCCGGGTTCCCGCTGGTCACGACGAAGCGCGTGCACCTCAAGTCGGTGGTCTACGAGCTGCTCTGGTTCCTCCGCGGCGACTCCAACGCGCGCTGGCTGCAGGAGCGCGGGGTGAAGATCTGGGACGACTGGGCCGGCCCGGACGGCGAACTCGGCCCGGTCTACGGCGTGCAGTGGCGGTCATGGCCCACCCCCGACGGTCGCCACATCGACCAGATCGCCGGCGTGCTGGAGACCCTGCGCACCGACCCGGACTCCCGGCGCATGCTGGTCTCCGCGTGGAACGTCTCCGAACTGCACAAGATGGCGCTCGCGCCGTGCCATGCGCTGTTCCAGTTCTACGTCGCGGACGGCAAGCTCTCCTGCCAGCTGTACCAGCGCAGCGCCGACCTCTTCCTCGGCGTCCCGTTCAATATCGCCTCGTACTCCCTGCTCACGCACATGGTGGCGCAGCAGGCCGGGCTCGGCGTCGGCGAGTTCGTCTGGACCGGCGGCGACTGCCACATCTACGACAACCACGTCGCGCAGGTCACCGAGCAGCTCGGCCGCGACCCCTATCCCTTCCCCGAGCTGCGGCTGCGCGCGGCGGATTCGCTGTTCTCCTACGACTACGACGATGTCGAGATCCTCGGCTACCAGCACCACCCGACCATCAAGGCGCCGGTGGCGGTGTGACCGCGCGGACCGTCGGGCTGATCTGGGCGCAGACCCCGGCCGGGGTCATCGGCAGGGACAACGGAATTCCGTGGCGGGTGCCGGAGGACGTCGCGCACTTCAAGGCGACCACCGCCGACCACCCGGTGATCATGGGCCGCCGCACCTGGGATTCGCTGCCCGCGCGGTTCCGCCCGCTGCCCGGCCGCCGCAATATCGTCGTCACCAGGCAGCCGGAGTGGCGCGGCGACGGCGCCGAGCCTGCCCCCTCGATCCCGGCCGCGCTCGCGCTGGCGGGCACCGGCACGGTCTGGGTGATCGGCGGCGCCGAGATCTACCGGGACGCGCTCACCGCCGCCACCGACCTCGCCGTCACCGAGGTCGATCTGGAGGTGGCGGGCGACAGCTTCGCCCCCGCCCTCGGCGCCGAATGGTCCGCCGACGACGTGCCGTGGGAGCTGTCCGGCACCGGCGTCCGCTACCGCATTCGCCGGTATCGGCGCGCGGACGGCTGAACCCGGCATATCGCCGCCGGGGGTCGGGCATACTCCAGAACATCAGCACCTGTCGGCGCGAAAGGTTGTCATGGACAAGAAATCGCTCACTGCGGTGGCCCGGCAGCAGCTGAAGCTCGCGGCGACCGCGACCAGCGGCCGAAGCTCGCAGACCCTGTTCGGGGGACACGCCAATGCCCTGCGGCAGACCGTGGTCGCGCTCACCGCGGGGCAGAGCCTGGGCGAGCACGACAATGCCGGGGAGGCGACGCTGCTGGTCATCAGTGGGACGTTGATCCTGATCAGCGGGACCACCGAGTGGAAGGGGTCGGCGGGCGACCTGCTGGTTGTCCCCAGGGCGCGGCACAGCGTGCAGGCTGTGGATGATGTGGCGTTTCTGCTGACCGTCGCGAAGTCCTGAGCGCGCCGACGCTCTAGGCTGGCGGGCATGGGTGAGCCACAGCCGATCCTCGAACCGCTCACACCGGCCGCCATCTTCCTCGTCGCCACGATTGCCGAGGGTGGCGAGCCGGTGGTCCGTGACCTGCTCGCCGACCTGCCCGGGCTCCGCCGCTCGGTCGGCTTCCGGTTGCCAGGCGCCGGGCTGACCTGCGTCGCCTCCATCGGGTCGGCGGCGTGGGACCGGCTCTTCGCCGGGCCGCGCCCGGCCGAGCTGCACGAGTTCCGAACCTTCCAGGGCGCGGTGCACAGCGCCCCCTCGACCCCGGGCGACCTGCTTTTCCACATCAAGGCCGAGGTGCACGACGCCTGCTTCGAGCTGGCCATGGTGATCGGCGACCGGCTCGGTGACGCGGTGCGGATCGTGGACGAGACGGTCGGCTTCCGCTACTTCGAGCAGCGCGACCTGCTCGGCTTCGTCGACGGCACGGAGAACCCGGAGGGCGCCACCCCGCAGTCGGACGCCGGCCGCACCGCGCTGATCGGCGACGAGGACCCGGATTTCGCGGGCGGCAGCTACGTCATCGTGCAGAAGTACGTGCACCCGATGGACAAGTGGCGGGCGCTGCCGGTGCCGGAGCAGGAGAAGGTGATCGGCCGCACCAAGCTGGACGACTTCGAGATGGCCGACGAGGTGAAGCCGCCGGATTCGCACGTCGCGGTGAACACGATCATCGACGAAGACGGCACCGAGCGGCAGATCCTGCGCGCCAACATGCCGTTCGGCAGCGTCAAGGACGGCGAGTTCGGCACCTACTTCGTCGGCTACGCGGCCACGCCCAGCGTCACCGAGCGGATGCTGGAGCGCATGTTCACCGGCACCCCGGACGCCGCCTACGACCGCATCCTGGACTTCTCCGTCGCGGTCACCGGCACGCTGTTCTTCACGCCGCCGAACGACTTCTTCGACGACCTGCCCGATCCGCCGGAGCGGCCTGCGGCATCCGCCGTTGCCCGACCGGCCGACGGCTCGCTGGGAATCGGCACGCTGAAAAGGAGCACCAACCGATGAACAACCTGCACCGCGAACTCGCGCCGATCACGCCGGAGGCCTGGGCGCAGATCGAGGAGGAGGCCACCCGCACCTTCAAGCGGCATATCGCCGGGCGCCGCGTGGTCGACGTCTCCGGGCCGTTCGGGGTGGACTACAACGCCGTCGGGCTCGGCCGCACCAGCCCGATCGCCGCGCCGGACGAGGGCGTCGAGGCGCGGCAGCGGGTGGTGGCGCCGCTGGTGGAGCTGCGGGTGCCGTTCACGCTCTCCCGCGAGGAGCTCGACAATGTCGAGCGCGGGTCGCAGGACACCGATCTGGATCCGGTCAAGGACGCCGCCCGCAAGATCGCCTTCGCCGAGGACCGCGCGGTCTTCGAGGGGTACCCGGCCGCCGGCATCAAGGGCATCAGGGCCAGCGCCTCGAACCGGCCGATCGCGCTGCCCACCGACATCAGGCTGGTGCCGGAGGCGGTCGCGCAGGCGCTCTCCGCGCTGCGGCTGGCCGGCGTGGACGGGCCGTACTCGGTGCTGCTCAGCGCCGAGCTCTACACCGAGGTCTCGGAGACCTCGGACCACGGCCACCCGATCCGCACGCACATCGAGCGGCTGCTGCCCGACGGCGAGATCATCTGGGCCCCCGCCATCGACGGCGCCGTCGTGCTGACCGGCCGCGGCGGCGACTTCGACCTGCGCGTCGGCCAGGATCTCTCGATCGGCTACCTGACCCACGACGCCGAGTCGGTGCGGTTGTACTTCCAGCAGAGCATCCAGTTCCTGGTGTACACCTCCGAGGCCGCGGTCTGCCTCTCCGCGTGATGGACGACGCGGTGACGACGGAGCACCCGGCCCCGGTGCGGGCCGGGGTGGTCCCCGGTTCCCGGATCGCGCTGTACGCCGCGGCGGCGGTGCTGGTGACGGCGGTGCCCAGCGCCGCGGTGGTCGCGCTCTTCGGGGTGAACCGGGTGGTCACCGGGGTGCTGCTCGGCGGGGTGCTCGGGATCGCGGTGCTGGTCACGCTGTTCCGGCGCGATGCCGTGGTGCTCACCGAGCGCGGGATCGAGCGGCGCACCCCGTGGTCGGCGCGGCCGCTGGACTGGGAGCGGGTGGTCGGCGGGCGGTTCACCCTGGACGAGAAGCAGCGCTGGGCGCTGGCGCTCGACCTCACCGGCGACGCCGAGCTGGTGCTGCTCTCCATCCCGCCGGTGCTGCGGCCGGTGAGCAACGCCTACGAGATGCGCAAACGCGAGCAGGTGCTGCAGGTGCGGCAGCTGCTGCGGGAGAAGCGGATCCCGATCACCGTGCTGCCGGAGATCGCAACCGCATTACAACGGCACTGGCGCCTGGCACCCCCCGCCCGCTGACCGGTATACCTGGTGCGGGGCGAGACGCGGAGGCTGAAGTGTCGATGAAGAAGGGCGCCAATGTCGCGGTGCCGACCTCGGTGCTGCGGATCGAGGTCTCGGCGGCGCCGGACGTCGCCGCGCTGTTGCTGACCGGGGGGCGGGTGCGCAGCGACGCCGACTTCGTGTTCTTCAACCAGCCGGCGCACCCGTCCGGGGCGGTGCACTACGAGCGTGCGCACATGCTGGTCGCGGATCTCTCCCGGATCGAGGACGAGGTCGACGCCGTCGTCCTCGCCGTCGCCGGTGACGAGCCGCTCGGCGCGCTCGCCGCGCGGGTGCTCGATTCGACCACCGGGGCCGAGGTCGCCGTCTTCGAGTGCCGGGGCGAAGGGGAGAACGCGCTGGTCGTCGGGGAGCTGTACCGGCGCGGGGGCGGGTGGAAGTTCCGTGCGGTCGGGCAGGGGTACACCTCCGGGCTGGAAGGGCTGGTCGTGGCGCACGGGGTTTCGGTGGACGAGGACGGGCCCGATGCCGAGGTGCCGTCGGGCGCCGCGGCGGGGGTGCCCGGCGCCGGGGCGGCCGCGGGCGGGCCGGGTCCGGTTGCCGGGGGCGCGCCGGGGGCGCGGGACAGCGCGGCTCCGGCGCAGTGGCCGACACCGGCTCAGCAGTATCCCGCCGCTGATCCGGTTGCGCCGCAATTCTTTTCGGCTCCGGCGCGAAACGCGCCGACCCTGCCCAACCCGGGCCCGGTCGGCGGCGGGGTGCCGCACCCGACGATGGTCAACCCGAACTCGCGGGGCGGGGCACCGCAGCCGACGATGGTGAACCCGCGCGCGAACGCGCCCTACCCCACGGCACCGGTCACGGTGACCGAGGAACTGCCGACCCTGTCGCTGACCAGCGTCGGCGCCACCTCGGGGCTGCTCAGGGTCAACCTGAGCTGGTCGATCCCCACCATCCGCGGTATCGCGGGCCGCGGCGCCCCCGAAAGCCCCCTCGACCTGGACCTGTGCTGCCTGTGGGAGCTGCAGGACGGCAGCAAGGGGATCGTGCACGCGCTCGGCGAGTTCGGCACCCTCTCCGGCCCCCCGTTCCTGAAACTCGACACCGACGACCGCACCGGCCGCCCGGACGGCGAGAACCTGCTCATCGACCTCGACCACACCCGCGACTTCCGACGCATCCTCGTCTTCGCCTCGGTCTACGAGGGCGCCGACGACTTCCGCGGCGTCACCGCCACCGCCACCCTGCACCCGGTGTACGGAGCGCCCATCGAGCTGAGCGTCGCGGGCTGTACCGACAACTCGCGCAAGGTCGCCCTCGCCATGCTGGAGAACGTCGCAGGCGACCTGGTGCTGCGCCGCGAGGGCCGCTTCATCCCCCCGCCGACCCGCCCGCCCTTCTTCCTGAACATGGCGGTGGACGAGGCGTATTCGTGGGGTTTGGCCTGGGTGAGCGCACCGGCCAAGGAGTAGGGTGACGCACCGGGAGGGGATATGACGGGTGACGCACCGCTCCGGGTGGTTCCGGAGGATGTCCAGGCGATCGGCCGGTACGCCGCCGATGTCGCCGAGCAGCTGAAATCGGGGGCGGGTTCGCTGGACGGCGAGGTGCAGGCGCTCTTCGGCACCTGGCAGGGCAGCGCCGCCGACGCCTACCGCACCGGCTGGGACGAGATGCGGGACGGCGTGCTGCAGACCTTCGACGCGCTCAGCGATCTGGCGGCGAAGCTGGGCGCGAGCGTGGCGGCCCAGCAGGAACAGGAGACGTCGAGCTCCGCGACCCTGCTGAACGTGGACTGACATGTCCGACGAGTTCGCCTTCGACCTCGAGCACATCGACCGGGTGACCGCGCCCGCGGCTTCCAGGAGTTCCTCGCCGGGCACCTCGACGAGCTGGACCGCCGGGTGCAGGAGCTGGTGCAGGCCGGGAAGTGGACCGGCGCGGCCGCGACGGCCTACGCCGAGGAGCACCGCGAGTGGCTCACCGCGACCAGGGAACTGCTGGACGGCCTGGCCCGGATGGAGGAGACCGCGCGCGTGGCCCGCGATTCCTATGCCGAGGCGTCCGCGGTGAACCTGCGGATGACCGGGGGCTGACATGGCCTCGGTCGCGCCGCACTCCTACTACACCGCCGCCGACGCCTGCTACCAGCTGTCGCGGGAGTTGCAGACGGCCTACAACCCGCTGCAGACGGTGCTGCTGGAGACCGGCGGCATGGCTGGCAGCTACCCGGCGGTGCTGGCCTGGTCCGCGAGTTACGACGAGCACGCAGCCGCCTTCACCCTGGCGGCCACCAACTTCGTCAACGCGCTCCAGCATTTCGCCGACATCCTCATCGCCTCCGGCTACAACTGGGAGTGCGCGAACTACGCCGCCAATCGGGATCCGAACAAGGGCATCGGCCCGGCCTGCCCGCGCACCATCCCCTCGGAGACGCCGTACGGGGTGAGCACCGTGACCGGGGTCGCGTCCTCCCGGAACAACGGCCCCGGGCTGGAGAGCGACTTCCCGGAGCTGTTCGACAAGGTGACCGCGCAGATCGCGGGCGGCGAGGTCCCGGACGGCGACACCGACAAGCTGGACCGCGCGGCGAAGGCGTGGAAGGCGTACGTCGACAACGACACCGTCTTCGCCGCGGAAGCGCGGCTGCGGCTCATCGCCGACGGGCTGCAGCGGTTCGACGCACCCGACGTCCCCAACCTGATCGAACACCTCCGGACGCTCTCCACCAACGCCGGGCAGCTCCGGCTCGCCGCCGACGACCTGGCGAAATCGACGGCGAGCCATCGCACCGCGCTCGTCGCGATGCGGGCGGAGATCAGCACGCAGATCGCGGCGACGCTCGTCGTGGCGTCCGTGGTCATCGCGGTGGCGCTGGTGGCGGTCCGGAATCCGCGGGCGCTCGCGGCCGAGGGGATCGCCATCGACGTCACCGCGACCGCGATCGTCCGGATCGCGGGCACCTTCTTCGCCACCCTCGGTGGAATCCAGTTCGGCACGGCGACCCTGGCGACCGGTGCGCTCGCCACCATCACCGGGCTGACGATTCTCTCCATCGCCGGGGACGCCACGTTCAACGCGAATCGCAAGCCACCGGCCGACGCCTACGATCCGGACGGGGCGAAGGCACCCGGAAAGCCCGGAGACACCGAGGGGTTCGTGCCGCCCAAGGGCGGCGAGCAGTGGGTGCCGTCCCCCAACGGCAGGGGCTTCGGTTGGCTCGACGCCGATGGCAAGGTGTGGGTTCCCACCGGAAAGGGTTCCACGGCCCACGGCGGCCCGCACTGGGATGTCCAGGACGGGAAGAGTTACGACAATGTCTATCCCGGCGGGAAGAGGCGATAACCGACATGACCGATGTGGTACTCGAAGCTACGGGTGTTCTGTACTACTCGTACAACGACGAGGCGGCATTCTTCGAATGGCTCGACAAGGTCGGCTGTGTCGCGTCGTACCGCGGCGAGTTGCGGACGCTACACATCACCCTCGAGTTCGACACCGTCGATGAAGAGGACCTGCGCGACCTCGTCGCCCTCTATCGGCGATACGACATCGACCTGCGCGAACTGCGGGTTCTGAACGCGGACACGGTCGGGCCCTGGTTCAGCGACCCCGCTCGGTCCTGGCACGACGAGGTCTTCGGAGCAGGTTCGCTCTGACCCGTTTCACCGAACTCCGCACCCGGTGCAGAGTTTTCGAATTCATACCCCGCCGCAGCGATCGGCGGCGCCACGGAGCGCGGTACGGGCAGCAGCGACGGCGGGATGCCCACCGGTGCCGCGGCGATACGCCAGGTGCGTCCGGCGCTGGATCGGCAGCGGGGTGAGCACCACGCCGTCCGGCGCACCGGCGGTTCCGAGGTCGGGGACGAAGGCGACGCCCTGACCTGCCGCGACCAAGGCGAGCACCGCGCCGAAATCATCGGCGTGGTGCCGGATGCGCGGGGTGAAACCGGCCGCCTCGCAGGCGCGCACGGTGAGCGCGTGGCACAGGGTGCCCGGCGTCCCGGCGATCCAGGCGGAATCGCGGTGCGCGGCGAGCGGTTCCGCGGTGCGGGCGGCCAGGTGGACGGTCTCCCGGAGCAGCGGTTCGGTCTCCAGCCCGGGGTCGGCGCGCACGGGGACGTAGTCGTACTCCTGGACCAGGGCGATATCGAGCCGCTCGCCGCGCAGCGCGTCCGGTACCGAGGCCGGGTCCAGTTCGGTGACCATGAGATCGAGTCCGGGGTGCGCGCTGCTCAGCGCCACGATGGCGGGGGTCAGGATGGCGGGCACGGCGGAGGGGAAGACGCCGATGCGCAGGGTGCCGGTGAGCGCCGCTGCCGCGGTGGCGAGTTCGGCGGCGGCCCGCTGCAGGGTCGCCAGGATCTCCTCGGTGCGCTCGACCAGCCCGCGCGCGGCGGGGGTCAGCGCGACCCGGCGGCCGGTGCGCTCCAGCAGCGGCACCCCCGTCTCCCGTTCCAACGCGCTGAGCTGCTGCGACACCGCCGACGGGGTGTAGTTCAGCGCGTCGGCCACGGCGGCGATGGTGCCGCGGTGCGCCAGTTCCCGGAGCAGCCGCAGCTTGCGGACATCGAGCATTAGCTGAGCTTAACCTCGACATCGCGAACCTGAACTGGACCTGATGAGTGATCGGGGCGAAGGTCGAACCATGCTCCGCACCGGCCTGTACGTCCCGCTGATCACCCCGTTCACCGCCGCCGGCGAACTCGCACCCGACGCGCTGGAGGCGCTCGCGCACGCCGTGCTCGCCGACGGCGCCACCGGGCTGGTCGCGCTCGGCACCACCGCCGAAGCCGCGGCGCTCACGCCGGAGGAGCGCGGCACCGTCATCGAGATCTGCGCGAGCGCCTGCGCCGAGTTCGGCGCACCGCTCATCGCGGGCGCGGGCACGAACACCACCGCCGCCTCGATCGAGCAGCTCGCGGGGCTGGATCCGCGGATCGGCGCCGCGCTCACCGTGGTCCCCTACTACACCCGGCCGTCCGAAGACGGTGTGGTCGAGCACTTCCGGCTGCTCGCCGCCGCGGCCTCGGTGCCGCTGATCGTCTACAACATTCCGTACCGCACCGGCCGCACGCTGAGCGCGGAGACGCTCGGCCGGATCGCCCGCATCCCGAACATCGCCGGTTTCAAGCACTCCACCGGCGGCATCGACGAGACCACCATCGCCTTCCTCGCCGACCTCCCCTCCGACGTCTCGGTCCTGGCGGGCGACGACCTCTTCACCGCACCACTGCTCGCCCTCGGCGCGAGCGGAGCCATCCTGGCCTGCGCCAATATCGCCGCCAGCCCGTACGCCGACCTCATCACCGCCTGGCACGCGGGCTCGATCGAGCACGCGCGGCAGCTCGGCCACCGGCTCGTCCCGCTCACCCGCGCCCTCTTCGCCGAGCCCAACCCGACCGTACTCAAGGCCGTGCTCGCCGCCGAGGGCCGCATCCCGAGCCCGCACGTCCGCCTCCCCCTGCTCCCCGCGCGCCCGGAGTCGACGGCCACCGCTCTGGCCTGCGTGGACCGGCTCCGGCTGCTCCCGCGGGGGTGACCGGACGCCGGGCGGCATGACCTGGTCCGCGACCCGCGGACAACCTCGGCGCTACCCTCGCGTGCCGGCGAGCGATTCCAGTAGCGCGACGGCTTCCGCTCGCACCGCGCCCTCGGCTCCGAGCACCCGCAGCACCGCCTCCGGAATGGTGTGCTCCGCGTACTCCGGCGCGACCCCTTCGTCGGAGCGAATATTGATCACCGTCTCCACCAGCCGGAACGGAAGCACCTCCGCACCGGGAACGGCGCCGAGGTCGGCGAGGACGCGCCGGGCGAGCTCCTCGTAGTGCCCGCGCAACTCGTCCCGGCGCAGGCGGAAGGCGGCGAACCGCTCGGTGCGCAGCTCGGGGAGCAGGTAGAGCGCGCCGAGATTCCAGCGCGCGGCACACAGCTGCCTGACATCGAAGAGCGCGAGCGCGTAGAGCCGAACAGCAGCCGAAGCAGAGTGCGCGGCCAACCCCTCGGCGAATTCCAGTGGCCCGGCGACGGTGTCGGCGAGCAGCGCGTCCAGGATGTCGTCCTTGGCGGCGAAGTGGTGGTACAGCGAGGCCTGCCGGATGCCGACCGCGTCGGCGACCGCGCGGGTCGAGGTATTGGCGTAGCCCTTGGTGGTGAAGAGCTCCCCCGCGGCGTCCAGAATCTCGGCCCGCGGCGTCTGCCCGTGCCTGCGCCGCTGCTCGAGCCGCGGGCGCCCCGGTCCGAGGTTCGTCACGCAGCCATTCTGGCACTGCGCCGGAGCGAACCCATCTCGCACCACCCTGACCTGCATGGAGAGATTCCTGTCATCCGACAGAAACTCACGCAACGCAGACGTTACGGCGCTTGACCGGAGCGATACACAGCGGTCACCGGGAACGCGATCGGCGGGTCAAAACTGTCACCCGATAGATATTTCGGCCCGTCCCGAAGGAACCGATCATGGCCACCACCCTGGAACCCACCGCCCCCGGGAGCCCGCCGTCCGACACCCGCGACGGCGCCGACCTCGCGACGTTCGGCTACGAACCGGTGCTGCACCGCAAGCTGGGGCGCTACGCCTCGTTCGCGGCAGGCTTCTCGTTCGTCTCCATCCTCACCACGATCTTCCAGTTCTTCGCCTTCGGGTACTCGTTCGGCGGCGCCGCCTTCTTCTGGACCTGGCCGCTGGTCTTCGCCGGCCAGTTCCTGGTCGCGCTGAACTTCGCCGAGCTGGCCGCCCGCTACCCCATCTCGGGCTGTATCTACCAGTGGTCACGCCGGCTGGCTGGCGAGATGGTCGGCTGGTTCGCCGGCTGGCTGATGATCATCGCGCAGATCGTCACCGCGGCGGCCGCGGCGATCGCGCTGCAGGTGGTGCTGCCGAGCATCTGGAGCGGGTTCCAGATCATCGGCACCGACACCGCGCTGACCTCGCACGACGGCGCCATGAACGCGGTGCTGCTCGGTAGCGCGCTGCTGGTGGTGACCACGGTGATCAACGTGATCGGCATCGACCTGATGGCGCGGATCAACTCCATCGGCGTGACCATCGAGATCGTCGGCGTGCTCGCGATCATCGGGCTCTTCTTCACCAGCGCGGAGCGCGGGCCGGATGTCGTCTTCGACACCTCGCAGGCGGTCGAGGGGCCGTACTGGATGGCCTTCCTGATCTCCGGGCTGATGGCGGCGTACGTGATGGTCGGCTTCGACTCGGCCGGTGAGCTCTCCGAGGAGACCAAGAACCCGCGCCGGGTCGCGCCGCGCACCATTCTCACCGCGCTCACCGCATCGGCGCTCGGCGGCGGGCTCATCCTGGTCGGCGCGCTGATGGCGGCGCCGAGCCTGGACGACGGCGCGCTCGCCGAGGGCGGGCTGGCCTACGTGCTCACCGCCAAGCTGGACAGCCCGGCCGGAACGGTGCTGCTCGGCTGCGTCGCGGTGGCGATCATGGTGTGCACGCTGGCCGTGCAGACCGCCGGTTCGCGGCTGCTGTTCTCGATGGCGCGGGACGGCAAGCTGCCCTTCGCCAAGGCGCTGGCCGCGGTGCACCCGCGGTACGGCACGCCGGTGCTGCCCGCCATCGTGATCGGCGCCGTCGGGATCGCGCTGCTGGTGCTGAACCTGGGCAACTCGGCCATCTTCGCCACCCTGGCCAGCGTCGGTATCGCCACGCTCTACCTGGCCTACCTGCTGGTGACCACGCCGCTGCTGGTGCGCCGGTTCCGCGGGTGGCAGAGCGAGCCGGGGCTGTTCGGGCTCGGCCGCTTCGGGATTCCGGTCAACCTGCTCGCGGTCGCGTGGGGCATCGCCATGACGGTGAACCTGGCCTGGCCGCGGGCCGAGGTGTACACGCCGGAGGGCGGCTCCTGGTGGATGCTCTGGGCCGCGCCGCTCTTCGTGCTGCTCGCCGTCGGCGTCGGCTTCGCGATCTACCGCACCGTGGCGGACAAGCCCGCCCCCGCCCTCGTCCCCTGATCCGCGCGGCGGTGGCGATGCCGGTCGCCACCGCCGCGGCGGTGCGGTGGCTGCCGACCCGGCGGCCGCCCCTGGCCGCCGCCCGGCGCACGCCCCTTGGCGGCCGCGCTGTGTGGCCGTGCCGGATTCGACCGC
Organism: Nocardia sp. NPDC057227; assembly: GCF_042669725.1. Lineage (NCBI taxonomy): Bacteria > Bacillati > Actinomycetota > Actinomycetes > Mycobacteriales > Nocardiaceae > Nocardia > Nocardia sp. NPDC057227. The sequence continues at coordinate 39,312 of NZ_JBHUXA010000014.1, forward strand.
CGGGTCGGTTCACCCGGTCCGGCCACCACCACCGCAGGGCAGAGCACACTCTCGCGAACTACCAGGAGCCTCGATGACCAGCACCGATTCGACTACGGCCGCCAGGGCGCACGCCCGCGCGCAGGCATCCGCCGCCGCGCTCACCGAACCCGAACTGCCCGCGGACGTCGATCCCGCGAAGGTCGTGCTCCGCGACCGCATCCCGGCGGGCGGCTACCTGACGAGAGTCCTTGCCCGCGGCACCCGCCTCCGCCTCACCGACCCCACCGGCACCGCCTGCGCGCACCTCCTGCTGCTGCGCGCCGAGGCCCCGTGGGAGCGGCTGAACGTCGCCGACACACTCAAGGTCCCGTGGCAGGCGTACCTCGGCACCGGGCACCCGCTCCTCTCCGACCAGGGCCGGGTGCTAGCCACGGTGCTCGCCGACACCTCGGGCCACCACGACGCGCTCTGCGGCCCGACGCCCGAGGTCCGGCACGCCCTGCGGCTCGGCGCGGCCAAACACGGGCTCGCCCCCGCCGACGTCGGGCCGACGCTCTCCTTCTTCCGCGGGGTCCGGGTGGACACCGACGGCGCGCTGGTGAGCACCGGCAGCGCCGCGCCTGGCGCCGCGCTCGACCTGCTGATCCACCTGCCGGTCACCGTGCTGCTGGCGACCGGCGGCCACCCGCTGGACGAGCGCCCGGCCGCCGAACTGGACGTGGTCGCCTGGGCCGCCCCGGCGGACCTGACACTGCAACCCAATTCGGACCCGGAGTACCTGCGGGCCGTCGACAACACCGAGGCGGCTTGGACCGCTTCCCGCGACCAGGGGGTCCCGGCATGACCAGCACCGAAACGCTCGTCCTCGACGAGACCGTCGCCGCCTGCGCCCCCTGGTCCACCGTGGTGCGCGCCGGCGAGCAGCTGCGGATCATCGACCTGCACGGCAACCAGGCCGTCGACTGCCTGCTCTACTCCGCCGCCGACCCAGCCGGCGAGCGGTACAGCGCGCAGGCGACCGTGACCGCGCAGCGCAATATCTTCCTGACCACCGGCAGCGTGCTGCGCACCGACTCCGGCGCCGCGCTCATGACGGTGCTCGCCGACGAGGTCGGCAACCACGACACCCTGGCGGGCGCCTGCTCGCAGGAGTCGAACACGCTGCGCTACGGGCAGCACACCAGGCACCAGCACGCCTGCGTGGAGAACTTCCTCACCGAGGCGCTGAAGTGGGGGCTCGGCAAGCGCGACCTGGTCTCGAACATCAACTGGTTCATGAACGTCCCGGTGGAGCCGGACGGCACGCTCGGCATCGTGGACGGGCTCTCCGCGCCGGGCAAGTCGGTGACGCTGCGCGCCGAGATCGACACCCTGGTGCTGGTCTCCAACTGCCCGCAGATCAACAACCCGTGCAACGGCTTCGACCCGACGCCGGTGCGCATGGTGGTGACCCGATGAGCGTTCTCACCGACTCCGTGCTCCTGCCGGACGACCTGGCGCAGGTCTCGACCGTTACCGTCGTGCGTCCCGGTCCGCTGAGCACGATCCAGGACTGGCCGGGCCGCACCGGGTACTGGCACGTCGGCGTCCCGCCGTCCGGCCCGATGGACGATCTCTCGTTCCGACTCGGCAACCGCTCGGTCGGGAATCCGGAGGGCGCACCCGGCCTCGAGTGCACCCTGGCCGGACCGACCCTGCGCTTCGAGCGCGCCACCGCGGTCTGCGTGACCGGCGCCCCCGCTCCGATCACCGTGAACGGCGATCCGGTTCCACAGTGGCGCGCGGTGACCGTGCCCGCGGGCGGCACGCTCGAGGTCGGCGCGGTGACCGGGCCGGGGCTGCGGGTCTACGTGCTGATCGCGGGCGGCCTCGACCTGCCCGAATACCTCGGCAGCAGCGCGACCTTCACGCTCGGCAAGTTCGGCGGCAGCACCGGCGGAATCCTCCGCGCGGGCGAGACACTGCCGCTCGGCGAGCCGGTCAACGCGACCACCGGCGCGGTGCCGATGGAGCACCAGCCCGCGCTCACCCGGCACTGGCAGCTGGCCGTCACCGAGGGCCCGCACGGCGCCCCCGAGTTCTTCACCCGCGCCGATATCGACACCCTCTACGCGACCCCCTACGAGGTGCACTTCAACTCCGACCGCACCGGCGTCCGGCTGATCGGCCCGAAACCGGCCTGGGCCCGCCCGGACGGCGGCGAGGCCGGGCTGCACCCGTCCAATATCCACGACACCCCGTACTCCGTCGGCGCACTCGACTTCACCGGCGACACCCCCATCCTGCTCGGCCCGGACGGTCCCAGCCTCGGCGGTTTCGTCTGCCCGGTCACGGTGACCGCCGCCGACCGCTGGAAGCTCGGCCAGCTCGCCCCCGGCGACACCGTGCGCTTCGTCCCGGTGCGCAGTGCCGCCACCGCCCCGCTGCGCGCGCTCGGCCGGGAACGTCGCGCCGGTTTCCCGATCGTGCTCAGCGCCGGCGGCGACGGCGACAACGGCGTGCTGCGCCGCGGCCACGTCGACGACGAGACCTCGGTGACCTACCGGCGCGCGGGCGACCACGGCGTCCTCGTCGAATACGGCGAAATGACCCTGGACCTCGCGCTCCGCGCCCGCGTGCACGCGCTGCACCAGCACCTGCTCGCCGACCGCCCGCGCGGCATCACCGAGCTCACCCCTGGCATCCGCTCGCTGCAGATCCGGGTCGATCCGGCGCTGCTCCCGGTCCCCCGGCTGCTCGACCTGCTCGCGGAGGCGGAATCCGCCATCCCGGCGGCCGGCGACCTGGTGGTCCCCAGCCGGACCGTGCACCTCCCGCTCTCCTGGGACGACCCAGCCACCCGCGAGGCCATCACCCGCTACATGCACGGCGTCCGCGCCGACGCGCCCTGGTGCCCGTGGAACATCGAGTTCATCCGGCGCGTCAACGGTTTGGACTCGGTCCAGGAGGTGTACGACACCGTCTTCGATGCCGAGTACCTCGTACTCGGACTCGGCGACGTCTACCTGGGCGCCCCGGTCGCCACCCCCACCGACCCCAGGCACCGCCTGGTCACCACCAAGTACAACCCCGCCCGCACCTGGACCCCCGAGAACGCCGTCGGCATCGGCGGCGCCTACATGTGCATCTACGGCATGGAAGGGCCGGGCGGGTACCAGTTCGTCGGCCGCACCACCCAGGTGTGGAACCACCGCGCCACCGGTTCCGACGACCCCTGGATGCTGCGGTTCTTCGACCGGATCCGCTGGTACCCGGTCGAAGCGGACGAACTGCTCGACCTGCGCGCCGACTTCACCGGAGACGTGCGCACCGAGGACGGTTCCTTCTCGCTCGCGGAGTACCGCGGGTTCCTGGATGCCGAGGCGGATTCCATCGCGGAGTTCCGGGGTCGGCAGGAAGAAGCATTCGGGGCCGAGCGGGAGTCCTGGCGGCGGGCGGGTGAGCTGTAGGGGTCCGGTAGCGACGCGCAGTGCTCTGAGCTGACTCCCACGGTCAGCTTGCGCCCAGGTGCCGCTCGATCGATTCGACCTTCCCTGTCATCGCATCGGTGACGCCGGGCCGGATGTCGCCCTTCAGAACGATGCCGGCTCGCGGCGCGACAACCAGCACAGCGTCGATGGCCTGCTTGATCACCCCCATCACCTCGTCCCACTCTCCCTCGATGGTTGTGAACAGAGCATTGGTCTCGTTGGGTAACCCGCTCGCGCGGATGACCCGCACCGCTTCGGCAACTCCCGCACCGACGCTTTCGCCGTTCCCCATGGGCGTGATCGAGAACGCGATGATCACCTGTGCCTCCTACTTCGCTGGTCTTCGTGACTATGAGGCGGGAAGGAGATCGGCGATGTCGCGGTGGAGTTCGGCGGCACCGATCACCTGCTTCTGCTGAGCGTGCTTGGCGGCCTGCCGAACAGTTCGAAGTCCGTCGATGATTCGAGCGGAGCCGGTTCCAACGGCGTCGCCGAGCGCTTGCCGGCCGAGGAGCACCCCCTCGTCACCATCACCGTGCCGAAGCTGCAAGGCGGACAGTTGCATCAGGCCGAGTCGTCTCGAGCGAATCTGTTCGTCGGGAAGCGTCAGCGCGACGCGCAGCCTGCCGATGGTTCGCTCCACTTCGGTCTCTCGCCGGTAAGCCAGATCGAATACGCCCTGGGCTGCATCGCCGCGAAGCATAGCGTCGCTGTAGTAGGCGCCGAAGCCTTCGTGGTCGACATCCGGGTGGTCATCGCCCCGGGATTCGGCGAACAGCTGCTCGGCGTGCTCGACAGCCCGCAGGCATTCGACGGCATTGCCGAGCTGACCGAAGGCGCGGGCTTGTACCGCCGCGATGTCGGCCCGACGTAGCAGCGACAGCCGATCGGGCCGCATACCGGCCATGCCGAGCATCGTCAGCGCGTCGTCGGCCTGACCGAGGAAGATGGCCTGCCGCGCCAGACAGGTCAGGATGGCGGCCCGAAGCCACCAGGCATCGGATTGTTCAGCGCAGTGCCATCCGGCGTGGAAGCTGGCCTTCGCCGCAGCGTGATTACCGCGGTCGTAGTGCGCCCAGCCGACGACCCGAAACAACGTCCCCGCTGCTTCGTGCATCGCCCGGTGGAGCGGTTGCGGCATTTCCGTTCGCAGGTAATCGGCTACGGCGCGCACCTGGTTCACCATCTCGTCACCGACCGGCAGGCCCGAATCGTCAGCGGAACGGAAAACCGATGCCCATGCCGATACTCGCTGCACGTGCGCCATCCCGACGCGAGCGGGAAGCTGGTCGAGCGGGCCTGCGGCAGCAGCGATCATCTCGTCGCTGAGCATTGTTGCCGACACGGCGAGCACCCCCCGCAGGAAGTCATTGCGTCGCACATCATCCGCCTGAAGCGCTCGGGACCATGTCACTTCATCATAGGGCGACCGAGCAGGCCCGGCCGGTGTGGACTTCCTGCCACCTCGCCGCCGCCCCTGCCAGGCAGCTTCGCCTTCGGCGACGATCTGCTCGAACCGGGCGCGGTCATCGGCGGTCGCCCGTTGCGCGTAGGCGGTATCGAGAATCGCCTGCGTACCCGGACGTGGCACGACCGTGCCGAGTCCGCGTCGCCAGTTCGCGACGGTCGTTATTTCGACTCCGAGCAGAGCGGCGAAATCCCGCACCGAACAGCGCATGGCTTCCTGTAGGGCCACGGCTTCGAATCCGGTCCACGCCCGCCCTCTGACCACATTTCCCCCTACGTCACCACTCGTCGAGCCGGGCGAACGCGAACTACACGCCAACGCTATCGCAACAGCGCGTACTTCGCCTGAAACACGCTGCCGGGCAGTGTAAATGCCGGTACCCGGTGCCGGGGAGACGCCTGGAATCGAGTCAGGCGCACCGACTGCCCTGCGGTGCGGTAGGCCGGTGGCGAAAGCCCTCGGTGCCGGGTATCTCCGCTTCTCCCAGTCCTTACGCGGCGCACTGCACACGGAGGCTCTCAGCTCGATGTCCACGAAAAAATCGCCTGCTACGGATGGAATCACCGAACTCGGTCCACCACGTCGAGTCCGACACATACATATCGAATCCGGCCCCCTGAGCTTGGACTTCATCGCCGGCGCCGAACACGCTCGAGATGTCTCCGACGAATTGGCGCCATGCTTCCCGGAAGTCATTGTGACCGTGGATGACGATATCTATCCGGGTTTGCCGCCCCTACCTTGCGCGAGATTGTGGGAGTAACGCGATCGGCCGAAGTCAGGTGTGCGCGAAACCGGCGGTGTCGTGCTGCGGGTGCTCCTGGGCGCGCAGCCGCGGCATGACCTCCTCGAGAGCCTCGAGCAGCAGGTCCGCGAGGTCGTGGGTGAATCCGTTGCGCACGACGATGCGCAGCGCCGCGAGATCCTCGCGGTCGGCCGGGAAGGTGTAGGCGGGGACCAGCCAGCCGTGTTCGCGCAGGGCCGCGGAGACGTCGAAGACCGAGTAGCCGGTCTCGCCGTCGGCCAGGGTGAAGGCGAAGACCGGGAGTTCGCTGCCGTCGGTGAGCAGGCGGAACGGGCCGAGCGCGGCGATCCGCTCGGCCAGGCCGGTGGCGACGTCGCGGCAGTACTGCTGGATGCGGGTGTAGCCGGTGCGGCCGAGCCGCAGGAACGAGTAGTACTGGGCCACCACCTGGGCGCCGGGGCGGGAGAAGTTGAGCGCGAAGGTCGGCATCTCGCCGCCGAGGTAGTTGACCCGGAAGATGAGGTCGTCGGGGAGCGCGGGGGTGTCGCGCCAGAGCACCCAGCCGACGCCCGGGTAGACCAGGCCGTACTTGTGGCCGGAGGTATTGATCGAGGCGACGCGCGGGAGGCGGAAGTCCCACTCCAGGTCCGGGTCGCAGAAGGGGGCGATCATCGCACCGGACGCGCCGTCCACGTGCACCGGGATGTTCCAGCCTTTGTCCTTCTCCAGCTGGTCCAGCGCGGCGCAGATCTCGGCGACCGGCTCGTAGCTGCCGTCGAAGGTGGAGCCGAGGATGGCGACGACGCCGATGGTGTTCTCGTCGCAGTACGGGAGCGCGGCCTCGGCGGTGAGGTGGAAGCGGTCGCCCTCCATCGGCACCAGGCGGGGCTCGACGTCCCAGTAGTTGGCGAACTTGTCCCAGCAGACCTGGACATTGCCGCCCATCACCAGGTTCGGCCGGTCGGCCGGAAGCCCGGCCGCCCTGCGCTGCTGCTGCCACCGACGCTTGAGCGCCAGCCCGGCCAGCATGCATGCCTCGCTCGACCCGGTGGTCGAACAGCCGGGCGCGGTCGCCGGGTCGGGAGCGTGCCACAGGTCGGCGAGCATGTGCACACAGCGCTGCTCCAGCTCCGCGGTGCGCGGGTACTCGTCCTTGTCGATCATGTTCTTGTCGAAGCACTCGCGCATGAGTTCCTGCGCGGCGGGCTCCATCCAGGTGGTCACGAAGGTCGCCAGGTTGAGCCGGGCATTGCCGTCCAGCATGAGCTCGTCGTGCACCACCTGGTACGCGACCTCGCAGTCCAGCTCGCCCTCCGGCATGCGATCCCGCGGCACGGTGATCGGCTCCCTGGTGAACACCGGGTTGACCGCCACCTCCTTCGGCCGGCGGGGGTGCGGGTCGGACGGGTGCGACAGCGGCATAGCGGCTCCTGCCTCTCGGCCGGGCGATCCGGTGGGCCCAGCGTATCGGCAGGTCGGCAGCGTTCCCCGCTTCCGCGCTACCCGGCGTGCCGGTCCAGGTTCACTGCACTTTGCGCTCCAGTTCGTCCAGGCTCCACGGTGGCTCGCCGTTGTGGTCGCGGTAGGCGACGATGCTGGGGGTGGGGCGGTCGAAGCGGCCGACGAAATTGCCTGCGGCGATGAAGATCTGGCCGGTGATGTCCTTGGCTCGGTCGGTGGCCAGGTAGAGGTAGAGCTGGGCTGCGTAGTCGGGGGGTGGGGCGTCGAGGGCGCCCTGGGTGGAGAGTTCGTCGAGCATTCCGCGCTGGTGGAGCTCGTGGATCTTGGCTTCGTAGGCGGCACCGGTGGAGAGGCGGGTGCGCGCGCCGGGGCACACCACATTCGCGCGGATGCCGTGTTCGCGGAGTTCGGCGGCGATGGCGAGGGTCAGGCTGGTCACCGCGCCTTTCCCGGCCGCGTAACCGGTGCCGCCGTAGTCGCCGAGGTAGGCGAAGGAGCTGGTGTTGATGATGGTGCCGCGGCCCTGCTCGACCATCAGCGGGGCGGCGGCTCGGCAGGTGGCGAAGACGGTTTCCAGGTGGGAGTCGAGGAGGGTGCGCCACTCCTCGGGGCGCACGGTGAGGATCGATGACCCGTCCGGCTCCGCGATCCCGGCGCAGTTGACCAGCACGTCCACGGCGCCGAACTCGGCGACGCAGGTGGCGACCAGCTGTTCCGCAACAGAGGCGGCCGACCCTGGTACGCCGACAGCACCGAGCTCGGACGAAACGCGATCGACCGCGGCGGGATCGCGGCCGTTCACCACCACCCCGGCCCCCGCGGCGGCCAGCGCGGCGGCGACGGCGCGGCCGATCCCGCTGGTGCCGCCGACGACTACGGCACCGCGGCCGGACAACTCGGGCATGGATCTCCTAGGGGTTTCCGACGCCGGGCATACCGGCGAAGAGCAGGCGGAATACCGACGGCAGGTTGGGGGTGACCTGCGTGGAGGGCACGAAGGGCCGACCCTCGTTGGTGTCGGTGACGATGTAGTCGGCGTGGCTGTTCGGCGCCCGGTCCAGCACGCCGCTGCAGTTGGGACCGCCGGTGGCGTTCACCTTCGGCAGGTCCTCCGGGTACTTGTAGGCGGGGGCGCCGTACATGAAGCTGGCGAAGAACGAGGCGCCCGGCTTGTTGCCGCCGAAGAGCGACTCGGCCAGCGGCATGGCGTTGTTGATCCCGACCACCAGGCAGTACAGCACCGGCTTGTACTCGAGGAGCAGTTCGGCGGTGGGGCGGAGCAGGGCGATGGACTCGGTCAGCGCCCGCTCGTTCTCGCCGAGCACCGCGGTGCCGGTGTCGGCGAGCCCGATCAGCCCGAGCAGCATGGCGTCGAGGTCCTGCGAGCGCTCCTCGATGGTGGCGGCGGTGACGGTGGTGTTGTCCACGGTGCGCAGCAGGTCAGGGGCGGTATCGGCGTAGAGCCCGGTCACCTGGGCGGTGGTGGCGAGATCGCGCTCCAGCGCGGGCAGGCTGGGGTTCAGCTCGGCGAGGTAGGCGTCGGAGCGGGTGAGCAGGTCGCCGAGTTTGGCGCCGCGCCCGTCCAGCGCCTGGCCGATGGCGCTCAGCGTGGCATTGAGCTTGGCCGGCTCCACCGCGGCGAGCAGCCTGCTCAGCCGCTGGAAGAGGGTGTCGAACTCGACCGTCACCGCAGCCGCGCGCAGCAGCGTGCCGGGCCGCATGGCGGTCGGCGCGGGATCGGAGGGGATGACGAAGTTCACGTACTTGGCGCCGAACACCGTGGTCGAGCGGATGTCGACGGTGGCATTGCTCGGCACCAGCTCAAGCCGCTCCGGATCCACCCGCAGCTCCAGCCGCGCGGTGTCGCCGATCGACTCGACCGAGGCGACCGAGCCGATCTCCACCCCGCGCACCCGGACCTTGGCGTCCGGATCGAGCACCAGCCCGCTGCGCGGCGCCTCGACGGTGAGCGCGACGGTGTCGGTGAACCGCCCGGCGAAGAGGGCTAGCGAGAGCCCGGCCACGGCTAGTAGGAGGGCGACCATCGCCAGCGCCGCCACCTTGTAGCGGATGAGCGACCAGAACACAGCAGCCTGCGTTTTTGCCGACGCTTCATTGCGTTTCTGCACGGTTCACCTCTCGCCGGACGAGCGCTTTCTTCCTTGCTTGGCCGGGAAGGCCGTAGTACTGTCCAGACAGGTGTCCATCATATGCCTGGACAGCAACCTGGGGAAGGATTTCCGATGAGTCCGGTGAAACCGCGACGGGTCTCCGGTGGCGAGCACGAGCACGGCCATCTCGAGGAGTTCCGCACCGACCCGATCGCCCTGATGAAGCGCATCCGCGAGGAGTGCGGCGACGTCGGCTCGTTCCAGCTGGCGGACAAGAAGGTGCTGCTGCTCACCGGCGCGGAGGCCAACGAGTTCTTCTTCCGCTCCGCCGACGAGGACCTGGACCAGGCCGCGGCCTACCCGTTCATGAAGCCGATCTTCGGCGAGGGCGTGGTCTTCGACGCCAGCCCGGAGCGGCGCAAGGAGATGCTGCACAACTCCGCGCTGCGCGCCGACCAGATGAAGGGCCACGCCGCGACCATCGAGCGCGAGGTCGAGCGGATGCTGGCGAACTGGGGCGACGAGGGCGAGATCGACCTGCTCGAGTTCTTCGCCGAGCTGACCATCTACACCTCGTCGGCCTGTCTGATCGGCACCAAGTTCCGCGAGGAGCTGGATATCCGGTTCGCCAAGCTCTACCACGAGCTGGAGCGCGGCACCGACGCGCTCGCCTACGTCGACCCGTACCTGCCGATCGAGAGCTTCCGCATCCGCGACGAGTCGCGCGCCGCGCTGGTCGAGCTGGTGCAGGGGATCATGGATCAGCGGCGGGCGAACCCGGCGGCGGGCAAGGAGGACCGGGACCTGCTCGACGTGCTGATCTCGGTCCCGGACGACGACGGCACCCCGCGCTTCGACGCCAGCGTGATCACCGGCATCTTCATCTCGATGATGTTCGCCGGGCACCACACCACCTCGGGGACAGCGGCCTGGTCGGTGATCGAGCTGCTCCGGCACCCGGAGGTGCTCTCCGGCGTGGTGAAGGAGCTGGACGAGCTGTATGCCGACGGGTCGGCGGTGAGCTTCAACGCGCTGCGCCAGATCCCGAACCTGGAGGCGGTGCTCAAGGAGACGCTGCGGCTGCACCCGCCGCTGATCATCCTGATGCGGGTCGCGCGCGACGCCTTCGAGGTCTGCGGCACCGAGATCACCGAGGGCGACCTGGTGGCGGCCTCCCCTGCCATCTCGAACCGGCTGCCGGAGGACTTCCCGAACCCGGACTCCTTCGACCCCGGCCGCTACATCGACCCGAACCAGGAAGACCTGGTCAATCGCTGGACCTGGATCCCGTTCGGCGCGGGCAGGCACCGCTGCGTGGGAGCGGCGTTCGCGCTCATGCAGCTCAAGGCGATCTTCTCGGTGCTGCTGCGGGACTGGGAGTTCGAGATGACGCAGCCCTCGGAGAGCTACCGCAACGACCACAGCAAGATGGTGGTGCAGCTGGCCCAGCCGTGCCGGGTGCGCTACCGGCGTCGGCAGCGCTGAGAACAGGCGGGGCCCGCCGCGCGCGTGACGCGTGGCGGGCCCCGTCTCGTTCCGGTTCGAGTTCACTCGAAGGCGACCTGCCAGCTCTTGATGCCGTTGATCCAGCCGTTGCGCAGCCGCACCGGCTCGCTCACCTCGCGTACGTGCGGCATGACGTCCGCGATCGCATTGAACATCAGATCGATCTCCAGCCGGGCCAGATTGGCGCCGACGCAGTAGTGCGTTCCGGTGCCGCCGAAGCCGACGTGCGGGTTGGGGTCGCGGCCGATGTCGAAGGCGAAGGGCTGGTCGAAGCCGTCCTCGTCGAAATTGGCCGAGCCGTAGAAGAGCCCGATCCGCTCGCCCTCCCTGATCTGCTGCCCACCCAGCTCCAAGTCCTTGGTGGCGGTGCGCTGGAAGACGGTGACCGGGGTGGCCCAGCGGACGATCTCGTCCGGCGCGGTCTTGGGCCGCTCGGCCTTGTACCGCTCCCACTGCTCCGGGTGGTCGACGAAGGCCTTCATGCCGTGCGTGATGGCGTTGCGGGTGGTCTCGTTGCCAGCGACGGCGAGCAGGATGACGAAGAAGCCGAACTCGTCCGAGGCCAGCCCCTCGCCGTCGATATCGGCCTGGATCAGCTCGGAGACGATGTCGTGCGCGGGGCTGGCGCGGCGCTGCTCGGCCATGTTCCAGGCGTAGCCGAGGATCTCGGCGGAGGCGACGGTCGGGTCGCCGTACTCCGGGTCGTCGTAGTTGAGCATGGCGTTGGACCAGTCGAAGACCTTCCTGCGGTCCTCCTGCGGCACGCCGAGCAGCTCGGCGATGGCCTGCAGCGGCAACTCAACCGCGACCTGCTCGACGAAGTCGCCGCCGCCGCTCTTCTTGGCGGCGTGCACGATCCGGTCGGCGCGCTCGGCCAGCGCCGCGCGCAGGCTCTCCACCGCGCGCGGGGTGAAGCCCTTGGAGATGATCCGGCGGATCTTGGAGTGCTTGGGCGGGTCCATGTTCACCAGCAGCGCGCTGGTCAGCTCCATCTGGTCGATGGTGATGTCGCCGGGGAGCCGGATGATCGAGCCCTTGCGCTGCGAGGAGTACAGCTCGGGGTGGCGCGAGATCTCCTTGATGTCGGCCAGCTTGCTGACCACCCAGTAGCCGCCGTCGAAGAAGCCGCCCGAGTTCTCGTCGGTCTGCGCGTTCCACCACACCGGCGCGGTGCGCCGCAGCGTCGCGAACTCCTCGACCGGGCGGCGGCTTTCCCACAGCGCGGGATCGGTGAAGTCGAAGCCGGTGGGCAACGAGGGTGCGGACATCTCTACCTCCTGGGGATACGGAAAGCTCACCGGGCCGGGGATCGGTCGCTCCGGTGTGCGCGATGCAGGTGCGGGGCGGCTCGGCCCGCCGTGAGCGGCAGGTCGAGGTACGTGCGCACGCCGGGGTCGGCGGCGACGACGTACGGGATGCTGTTCACGCAGTGCGCGGCGGTGGCGACGATGCCTGGGTGCCGTTCCACGGCGCGGGAGGCGCCCGGTGCGGGCGTGCCGTCGCTGGATCCGGGCGTGCGCTCCCGGGCAGCGGCTGCCGTGTCCGCGTTCGTCGACGCGCGCTCGTCCTGCGCGTGGGCGTGCATGCCCGCGATCGTCGTGAACGAGCCCGGGTCGCCGGCGATCTCGATCTCGTAGCGCTCGCCCGCGGCGCCGAACTCCCACGGCGGGTCGAGCGCGGCCTCGCCCATGAACCAGTTCACCGCGGCGGTGATCACCGGCTCGCCGGCGACGGTGCCCTGCCAGCGCAGGCGTTGCGCGGCGACCCGGCCGGGCTCGATCACCCCGATCGGGGAGTCGATGGGCGCGGTCGCGACCGCGGCCTCGTGCGTGACCCGGAGCTCGGGGTCCAGGTCGAAACCGAGGGCGTCGGCGATCAGCCGGACCGACTGGCGGTAGCCGGAGCCGAGCGCGTCGGCGGTGCCGGACGAGGTCGCCTCCTCCGGCGTGCCGCCGAACTTCATCCAGTACCTGACCACGTCGGGGGCGGCGTAGGTGCGGATGTCGGAGAACTCTTCCGCGCGCACCGACGTCACCGAGCCGGAGAGCGCGGTGAGCGCGAGCGGGATCTTCTCGGTGATGCCGCCGGGGTGGATGCCGGTGCCGTGCAGGGTGACGCCGTGCTCGCGGCAGAGCGCGTCGTAGCGCTCGCGCTGCTTCGCGTCGGGGTAGAACCAGCCGAGCGGGGTGACCACGTTCTTGCCGGAGGCCAGGATCGCGCGCAGCGTCTTGCCGTCGGCCATGAGCGGGCTGTAGAGCACGCAGTCGGCGTCGGTGGCGAGCAGCGCCGCCGCATCGGTGCTGGCCGTGACCCCGATCGGGTCGCGGCCGACCAGGGTGCCGAGGTCGGTGCCGTCCTTCTCCGCGCTGTGCACCCAGGCGCCCGCGAGTTCCAGTTCGGGGTGGTCGAGGATGGTCTCGATCGCGGCCCGGCCGACGCCGCCGGTGGCCCACTGGATCACCCGGATCACGCCGGGGCCCCGCCCTCGGCGAGCGCGGCGCCGCTCGACACCGCCGCCTCCGGCACCCGGTGGTCCGGCTCCCGCTCGGCGACGTGGTCGCGCGCCCAGCCGTAGTCGGGCTTGCCGCTCGGCGCCCGCAGCACGCTGTCGGTGATCCACAGCGAGCGCGGGATCTTGTACCCGGCCAGGTGCTGCCTGGTGTGCGCGCAGAACTCGGTGAAGTCGAGCTCGGCGCCGTCGGTGAGCGCGACCACCGCGGCGACCGTGTTCCCCCAGCGCTCGTGCGGCAGCGCGACCACGGTGGCGTCGAAGACCGCGGGATGCGCCTTGACCACGCTCTCCACCTCTTCGGCGAAGACCTTCTCGCCGCCGGTGTTGATCACCATGTTGCCGCGGCCGATCAGCGTGATCGAGCCGTCCTGCTCGCGCCGCGCCCGGTCGTCGGTGATCACGATGCGCTCGCCGTCGACGGTCTTGAACAGCCGCTCCGACTTGACCGGGTCCTTGTAGTAGCCGAGCGGCACCTGCCCGGTCTTGGCCAGCCACCCCTCGGCGCCGGGCGGCACCGGGGCGCCGTCGTCGTCCACGATCACCGCGCCGCGCCCGGTGTTCACCCGCGGCCCGCGCGCCGGATCCTCATCCTTCTGCGCGAAGCCGATCCCGCCGAAGCCGGTCTCGGAGGAGCCGATGGAGTCCGAGATGACCGCGCCGGGGAAGAGCTCGAGCAGCGCGTTCTTGGTGGACTGGGAGAGCAGCGCCGCGCCGGAGGCGATGGCGATCACCGAGGAGACGTCGACCGGGTGCTGCCGGTAGGCATCGATCAGCGGCCGCGCCATGGCGTCGCCGGTGATCACGATGACATTGGGCTGCTCGCGCTCGACCTGCCGCCAGACCCGCTCCGGGTCGAAGCGGCGCTCGAAGATCACCGCGTGCCCGCACCACAGCGCCAGGAAGGTCGGCATCATGGCGGCGGCATGGATGAGCGGCGGCAGGATGTAGTAGATCGCCTGGCCGCCCGCCGCGCCGGTGCGGGACTGCTGGTACTCGTCGGTGACGTACTCGTTGGTGTAGAAGTCGATGCCGCCGCCGAGCACCCGCCACATGTCCTCCTGGCGCCACATGACGCCCTTGGGCAGGCCGGTGGTGCCGCCGGTGTACATCATGAACAGGTCGTCACCGCTGCGGTTGGCGAACGGCCGCCAGGGCGCGCCCGCCTTCATGACCGTCTCGTAGCGCAGCGCGTCGATGCCGAACTCCCAGCTCGCCACGTCGTCGTCCACGCAGATCACGTGCCGCAGCCCCGGCACCGCTTCGCGCGCCGCGCGCACCTGTTCGCCGTAACAGGCGTGGTAGAGCAGCACCTCGAGGTCGGCGTTGTCGTAGAGGTAGGTCAGCTCGGCCGGGCCGTACCGGAAGTTGACGTTGATCGGGACCGCGGAGAGCTTGAAGCAGGCGATCAGCGTCTCCATGGTCTCGATGCTGTTGTGCATCTGGAAGCCGACGTGGGTGCCGGTGCCGACCCCGAGCGTGGCCAGGTAGTGCGCCAGCTGGTTCGCCCTGGTGTCCAGGTCGCGGAAGCGGAGCCTGCGGTCGCCGAGGATCAGCGCGGTGCGCTCCGGCATCGCGTCGACGGCGTGTTCGAAGAGGTCGGCGAAGTTGTTGGCCATGTCGCTTCCGTCTCGTACTGGTTTCCGGAGCTCACACCACGGTGAGCGGGAGGGGGATCCCCCGGTCGGTGAAGGTCCAGTCGGCGCCGGTGCTGAACCGGGTCACCGCCACCTCGGGCGCCTCTCTGTGCGGCTTGTCGGTCAGCTCGACCTCGACGCTCCAGCCGTCCGCCGCGCTCTCGGCGCGGCAGCTGAACCGCGGGTTCACCCCGCGGACCAGCGCGTCCAGCGGGCCGAGGTGCTCGGGGTCGAGCATGGCGGGCCAGGCGCCGTCGGTCTGCGCGCCGGACTCCGCCGGGAACCACAGGGCCAGCCCGCCCTCCCGCGGCCGGATCTCGATCCCGGTGTAGGACACCGGGTTCAGCACCGGGTGCGCGCGCAGCACGGTGGCCAGCCCGGCGTAGTCGTGGCCGGCGCCGAGCGCGGCACGCAGCCGCTCGGAGGCGACGCCCGCGATCCCGGCCAGCGTCTTGCGGGCGATCTCGGAGGCCGCCGCCAGGTCGGTGCGCTCGTTGATCGCCACCAGGAAGCCGAGCGTCAGCAGGTGCTGCTGCAGGCAGACCTCGTCGGCGATCCGGACCAGCGCGGAGCGGGAGAAATCCGGGAACCGGACGTCGCTGAGCAGCGGGCCGGAGTAGTCGGCCGCGCCCTCGTCGGCCGGGTCGATCGGGGCCAGCTCCAGCCCGGCGGCCACGGTCTCCGCCACCAGCGCCGCGTTGCGCGGTACCGGGGGCGGCTCGTGCGCCGGGTCGATGATGACGGTCCACGCGCACATGGGTTTCCGGTCCGCGGGCTTGCGCGGCGGGCGGTGGATCGGCCGCACCTGGGCGTGCGGGTTGGTGGCGAGCGCGGTGGCGTCGAAGGTGGGGTCCTCGATGTCGTGGCACATGGAGACGACGTACTTGTCCCCCATCGGCTCGACGTCGATCAGCGCGCCGCAGTGGTCGAGCCAGAACTCGCCGTGGTCGCGGTCGGTGACCTCGAACCGGAAGTCCATGAACTGCGGCGGTGCGCCGATATCGAGCTGCAGCCCCTTGAAGATGGTGACCACGTCGTCGCCGGTGTAGCGCAGCGCGCGCTGCATGCGCCTGGTGTAGATCGGGCTGGCGAGCTGCCACTCCTCGATCGCCACCTCGGTCATCCCCTCGCGGCCGAAGGCGCCGATCACGTGCACCATGCCGGAGCGGTCGATGAGCTGGCCGCAGAGCAGCAGCTCGGGCACGATCGCCGCGAGCTGCGCGCGGGTGAATTCCTGGAATCCGCTGACGGGCTGAGTCATCGGACTACCAGATCGGAACCGGCGACGAGCCGATCTTGTACCAGCCGGGCAGCGGCTCCTTGGCGGTGGAGCGCTCGATCCGCTTCAGCATCCCCGGCGAGAGCGCGTTCGCGGTGATCATGTCGAGGAACAGCGCGGAGACATTGCCGAAGTCGAAGAAGTCGCGCTGCCAGGACCACTGGAAGTCGCCGCCGTACTTGAACCAGCTGCCGCCGATCCCGTCCACGGTGTACTTGCCGCCGTCCGGGCGGGTGGCGTCGGCCACCTGCTTCCACAGCCCGATCACATTGCCGGAGCGCTCGTCCACCACGAAGTCCTGGTAGGGGTAGGTCCACCCCTCCAGCCCCTCCATCTCCTGGCCGAGCGCCAGCTCCCGGATCTCCTCCCGGCCGACCGCCATGAACTCCTGCTTGGGGCCGTAGTTCCAGCCGTAGGTGGCGTCCGTGGTGTAGAGCTCGGCGAGCGGGCGCCAGTCGCCCTTCTCCTCGGCGCGCTCGTTCTCCGCGATCCAGCGGGCGATCATCTCGTCCAGCTCGGCGCGATCGAATCCGGTCATAGCTCTTCGCCTTTCACAAAAAGGGCCTGGGTCGGGCAGTAGCGGACGGCATTGCGCACGTCCTCGAAGTGTTCGGGGGCGGGTTCAGCGTCGAGGATCTCGACCTGACCGCGCTTGGGCACGGTGAACACGTCGGGCGCCTCGGCCGCGCAGACGGCGTGGCCCTGGCACAGGTCGAAGTCGACCTCGACGCGCATCACGCGCCGCCCTCGTCGCGGGGCTTCAGCGGGGCTTCCGGCTGCACCTCGACCAGCACCATGTGCGCGCCGCGCGGCACCGAGACCACGGTCGCGACGGCGTCGGCCAGGTGCTCCGGCTTGAGCATGTAGGGGTGCCTGGCGAAGCCCCAGGCCATCCAGCTCTCCAGCAGCGGGCCGACCGACTCGGGCGAGGCGTTCATGCCCATGCCGGTGACGGTCGGGCCCGGACGCACCAGCGAGGCGCGGATGCCGGTGCCCTCCAGCTCCATCCGCAGCTGGTGGCCGAAGGCCTCCAGCCCGGTCTTGGCGGCGTTGTAGGCGCCGTTGTGCGGGCGCGGGATGTCGGCGCAGTCCGAGGAGATCAACACCAGGTCGCCGCGCTGCCGCTGCAGCATGCCGGGCAGCACCGTGTGCACCAGCCGGTGCGCGCCGACCAGATGCACCTGCACCTGGGCCAGGAACCGGTCCGGCGCCATGTCCTGGATCCGGCCGAACTCGATATCGCCCGCGCCGGAGACCAGGATCTCGGCCGGGCCGTGCTCGCGCTCCGCGGTGGCGACGAACTCCTCCACCGAGTCCTGCTCGGTGACGTCGAGCCGAATCGCGGTGGCGGTGCCGCCGTCGGCCCTGATCTTCTCGGCCAGCTCCTGGCACTGCGCCACCCGGCGGGCGCCGAGCGCCACCGGGTGGCCGAGCCCGGCCAGCCGCACCGCGGTGGCCGCGCCGATACCGGACGAGGCACCTGCGACCAGCACCGGCCTGCGCTCGGGATGGGGTTCGAAACGGGGCATCAGCGCACCTCCACCGAGATCGGGAGCTTGGCGAAACCGCGGACGTTGGTCGAGTGCACGCGCTCGATCCCGTCCTCGTGAACGTGGTACTCGCGCACCCGCTCGGCGAATTCGGCGAGCGCGACGTTGGCCTCCAGCCGCGCCAGGTGCGCGCCGAGGCAGAAGTGCACGCCCGCGCCGAAGCTGGCGAGCGCGGTGGAGTCGGTGCGGTCGATCCGGTAGCTGTCGGCGTCGTCGAACGCCTCGGAGTCCCGGTTCGCCGAGCCGATCAGCAGCAGCACCTTGGAGCCCTGCGGAATCGTGCCGCCGTGGTACTCCAGGTCGGCGGTGGCGGTGCGGGCCACGATCTGGCTGGAGGTGTCGTAGCGCAGCGTCTCCTCGACCCAGTCGCTGACGTGCTCCCGGTCGCCCGCGACCTTCGCGTACTCGGCCGGGTTGTGGCCGCCCCAGTAGAGCGCGTTGCCGAGCAGCTTGGTGGTGGTCTCGTTGCCCGCGACCACCATGAGGAACATGAAGCCGATGATTTCGTCGTCGGTCAGCACGTCGCCGTCGATCTCGGCGTCGAGCAGCGCCGAGGTCAGGTCGTCGGTGGGGTTCTTCCTGCGGTCGGACACCATGTCGGCGTAGTAGCCGACCAGGCCGAGCGAGGCGTCGATGGCCTCCGGCGGGACGTCGAGGACGCCGTCCGCGCGGTGCACGACCAGGTCGGCCTGTCTGCGGATCTCCGCGCGGTCGCTCACCGGGACGCCCATCAGCTCGCTGATCACGTCCATCGGCAGCTTGCCCGCGACCTCGTCGATCCAGTCGAAGCGGCCGCTCGCCAGCGCGGGCTCCAGGTACTCGAGGGTGAGCTCCCGGATCCGGTCCTCCATCTCGGCCACCCGCTTGGGGGTGAAGCCCTTGTAGACCAGCCTGCGCATACGCATGTGCCGCGGGTCGTCCATGGCGAGGAAGGACATCGTGCGGTGCGCGTGCGGGCCCCAGGCGGCGGGGTCGAGCGAGACACCGTTGGCGCTGGAGAGCTTGGTGCTGTCCCGGAACCCGGCGGTGACGTCGGCGTACCGGCTCAGCGCCCAGAACCCGATCTCCGGGTTGTGGTAGAGCGGCGCCTCGGCGCGCAGCCGCCGGTAGGTCGGGTACGGATCCTCGTGGAAGCCGTAGTCGTACGGATCGAACGCCAGGGGATCAAGGGCGGTGGAACCGGTCATCGCGAGCACCCCGATTTCGATAACGAGTTCTCTGCGCCGCGCGGCGGTACCGCGTGCCGGGCAGACAGACAGCTGGACATGTGTCTGGACGGTACCACCGACACCTGTGGAGGACAATGGAATCTGCGCGGACATCCCTGCACCCCTCCGAGGATGCGACACTCGGGGCGGCGCCGCGGCGGAATCGCCGCGACCAGGTGAATGAGAACGTGTTCTTGCGCCATCACGGCTGATCGGAATATATTCCGAACACTTGTCCAGACACTTGGGAGAGATCGCGATGAGCCTGCTGCCAACGGACAGCTCACGGTTGTTGATCGACGGAAAGCTCGTCAGCGGCGGCGGTGGCGAGTTCGACACCGTCAACCCGGCGACCGAGGAGGTGCTCGGCGCCGCCGCCGACGCGAACGGCGCCGACATGGACGCGGCGATCCAGGCCGCCCGCACCGCCTTCGACTCGACCGCCTGGTCCCGCGACCACGCCTTCCGGGCCCGCTGCGTGGCCCAGCTGCGCGACGCGCTCAAGAACGACGTGGAGCGGCTGCGCGCCGTCACCGTCGCGGAGGCGGGCGCGCCGGTCATGCTGACCAGCGGCCCGCAGCTGGAGGCGCCGATCGACGACCTGACCTTCGCGGCCGAGCTGGCCGCGAACTACACCTGGGAGACCGACCACGGCGAGGCCGCCCCGATGGGGATGCGCAGCCACCGCACGGTGCGCCGCGAGGCGATCGGGGTGGTCGGCGCGATCACGCCGTGGAACTTCCCGCACCAGATCAACTTCGCCAAGCTCGGCCCCGCGCTCGCCGCGGGCAACACCGTCGTGCTCAAGCCGGCGCCGGACACCCCGTGGTGCGCCGCCGAGGTCGGCCGGATCATCGCCGAGCAGACCGATATCCCGCCGGGCGTCGTCAATATCGTGACCTCGTCCGACCACGGCCTCGGTGCCAAGCTGACCACAGACCCTCGGGTCGACATGGTGACCTTCACCGGCTCCACCGCCACCGGGAAGTCGGTCATGACCGCCGCCGCGGGCACGCTCAAGAAGACCTTCCTGGAGCTCGGCGGCAAGTCCGCCAGCATCGTCCTGGACGACGCCGACCTGGGCGGCGCGGTCGGCATGACCGCTTTCGCGGTAGCCATCCACGCCGGTCAGGGCTGCGCGCTCTACACCAGGCTGGTGGTGCCGCGGGCCAAGTACGCCGAGGCGGTGGAGATCGCCGCGGGCACGCTCGGCGGGATCAGGGCGGGCGACCCGACCGACCCGCGCACCGTCTGCGGCCCGCTCATCTCCGAGCGGCAGCGCGCCCGGGTGGAGCGCTACCTGGAGATCGCGAAGGCCGAGGGCGGCCGGATCGTGGTCGGCGGCAAGCGCCCGGAGTACCAGGAACGCGGCTGGTTCCTGGAGCCGACGCTGATCGCCGACGTGGACAACAGCCACACCGTCGCCCGCGAGGAGATCTTCGGCCCGGTGCTCGTCGTCATCCCGCACGACGGCGACGACGACGCGATCGCCATCGCCAACGACTCCCCCTACGGCCTCTCCGGGCAGATCTGGGGCTCCGACCCCGGGCGCATCCGCACGGTCACCGACGCCGTGCGCAGCGGCACGCTCTCGGTGAACGGCGGCGTCTGGTACTCGGGCGACGTGCCGTTCGGCGGCTACAAGCAGTCCGGCATCGGCCGCGAGATGGGCGTGCTCGGGTTCGAGGAGTACCTGGAAGCCAAGCTCGTCGCGACCGGGCTCTGAGCCCCTTTTTCCGAAAACGAATGGAGCAGAACGTGTCCCGTTTCGCAGGACGATCCGCCATCGTCACCGGTGCCGCACAGGGCATCGGCGCCGCCTACGCGCAGGCGCTGGCCGCCGAGGGCGCCAAGGTGGTCGTCGCCGACCGCAATGCCGAGGCCGGGAAGGCCGTCGCGGAGAAGATCGTCGCCGACGGCGGCACCGCCGTCTTCGGCGAGGTCGACGTGGCCGACCCGGATTCCGCCGCCGCACTGGCCGCCTTCACGCTGGAGCAGTTCGGCGCCATCAACCACCTGGTGAACAATGCCGCCATCTACGGCGACATGAAGCTGGACCTGCTGCTCACCGTGCCGTGGGACTACTACAAGAAGTTCATGAGCGTGAACATGGACGGCGCACTGAACGTCACCCGCGCGGTCTGGGAGCACATGGCCAAGGGCGGCGGCGGCTCGATCGTCAACCAGTCCTCCACCGCGGCCTGGCTCTACTCCGGCTTCTACGGCCTGGCCAAGGTCGGGGTGAACGGCCTGACCCAGCAGCTCGCCACCGAGCTGGGCGGCTCGAACATCAGGATCAACGCCATCGCGCCCGGCCCGATCGACACCGAGGCCACCAAGAACGTCACCCCGGGCAACATGGTCAGGGACATGGTGAACCGGCTCCCGCTCAAGCGCATGGGCACCCCCGAAGATCTCGTCGGCGCCTGCCTGTTCCTGCTCTCCGACGACGCGAACTGGGTGACCGGCCAGATCGTCAACGTCGACGGCGGACAGATCTTCCGGTCATGAGCGAGCGGGTCGCCTTCATCGGGCTCGGCAACATGGGCGCGCCCATGGCGAAGCGGCTGCTCGCCTGGCCCGGCGGGCTCACGGTGTGCGACGTGCGCGCCGAGGCGCTCGAGCCGTTCACGGCGAAGGGCGCGGTCGCGGCGGCCACGCCTGCCGAGGCCGCGGACGGGGCGCGGGTCGTCTCGATCACCGTGCTGGACGACGCCCAGGTGCGCGCGGTGGTCGCGGGCGAGAACGGGGTGCTGCGCACCGCCGCGCCCGGCACCGTGATCGCGGTGCACTCCACCATCGCCGACCGGACCGCCGAGGAGCTGGCCGAGCAGTGCGCCGCGCAGGGGGTCGACCTGGTCGACGCCCCGGTGAGCGGCGGCGCGGGCGGGGCAAAGGACGGGCGGCTCGCGGTCATGGTCGGCGGCAGCGACGCCGCCTTCGCTGCGGTCAAGGAGCCGTTCGGGCTCTTCTCCGACCTCGTGGTGCACGCGGGGCCGGTGGGCGCGGGGACCAGGATGAAGCTGGCCCGCAACCTGCTGCACTTCGTCGCCTTCACCGCCGCCACCGAGGGGCAGCGGCTGGCCGAGGCGGCGGGGCTGGACATCACCGCGCTCGGCAAGGTGGTGCGGCACTCGGACGCCGTGACCGGCGGTGCGGGGTCGATCATGCTGCGCGACACCACCGCGCCGATCCCGGAGGGCGACTTCTGGTTGCCGATCCTCACGCACGTGCGCGGGCTCGGTGAGAAGGATCTGAGCCTGGCACTCGACCTGGGTGAGCGGCTGGACGTCGCGTTGCCGCTGGCCAGGCAGGCGCTGCGCGATTTCGGTATCGGGCTCGGCGTCGGGCGCGGCCCGCTCGCCGAGAAGGCGGAGGAGGAGTCGCTGTGAGCGAGTCGACGAACGGCACCGGGCGCAGGGAGAAGGGCCTCGCCAAGATGAGCGAGGTCTACGGCTGGGAGTTCAAGGACGGACCGGGCGATCACTTCGCCGCGACCGCCGACCACCTCTTCGCCGACATCTGGTCCCGCGAGGCACTGAGCATCCGGGATCGCAGACTGCTGCTGATCGGGCTGCTCACCGCGCAGAACCTCTTCGACGTTGCCGAGATCCAGATCGGCGCGGCGCTCGGCAACGGCGAGTTCACCCCGGAGCAGCTGCGCGACGCGGCGCTCTTCCTGTGTCACTACGCGGGCTGGCCGCTCGGCACCAAGCTGGATTCCGTGGTCGGCAAGGTCATCGCCCAGCAGGAGAAGAAGAAGTGAGCGAGCAGGAAACCCCGCTGCGCCCGGTCGCGGCCGAGTCGATCACCGAGTGGCACGAGACCGCGGACGTGGTGATCGCCGGGTACGGCATCGCCGGCGTCTGCGCCGCCATCGAGGCGGCGCGGGCGGGCGCGAACGTGCTCATCCTGGAGCGCACCAGCGGCTGGGGCGGCGCCGCCTCGCTCGCGGGCGGCTGGGTGTACCTGGGCGGCGGGACCCCGCTGCAGCAGGCGCTCGGCTTCGAGGACTCGCCGGAGAACATGGAGAAGTTCCTGCTCGCCGCGGTCGGGCCGGGGGCGGACACGGCGAAGATCGGCGACTACAGCCGGGGCAGCGTCGAGCACTACAACTGGCTGGTCGGCAATGGCGTCCCGTTCAAGGAGGCGTTCTGGGGCGAGCCGGGCTGGGAGCCGCCGCACGACGAGGGGCTCGGCTACTCCGGCGGCGAGAACGCGGCGCCGTTCAACGCCATCGCCACCCCGGCCCCGCGCGGGCACGTGCCGCAGATGTCGAACAAGCGCACCGGCTCCAAGGGCGGCGGCTACATGCTGATGAAGCCGCTCGCCGAGACCGCCGAGTCGCTCGGGGTCCGGGTCGAGTACGACATCCGGCTGGCCCGGCTGATCACCGACGGCGAGCGGGTGGTCGGGGTGCTGGCCAAGCGGTACGGCAAGGAGGTCGCGGTTCGCGCGGAGCGCGGGGTCGTGCTGGCCACCGGCAGCTTCGCCTACGCCGAGCAGATGATCTCCGACTACGCGCCGCAGCTGATCGGCCGCCCCGGCGCCGCCATCGAGGAGCACGACGGCATCGGCATCAAGCTGGCCGCCGCGCTCGGCGCCGCCACCTCGCACCTGAACGCCACCGAGGTCGCCTTCTTCGGCGACCCGCAGCTCATGGCGCGCGGCATCATGGTGAACGGCCGCGGCCAGCGCTACGTCCCGGAGGACACCTACCCGGGCCGGATCGGGCAGCTGACGCTGTTCCACCAGGAGAACCAGGCCTACCTGGTGATCGACGAGCAAGCGCACGAGGAGGCGCTGGCCACCGAGACCTCGACGCCGTTCTTCCGGGTGCCGCCCACCTGGGCCGCGGAGACGGTGGCCGAGCTGGAGACCGATATGGGGCTCCCGGAGCAGGCGCTACAGAGCACGGTGGCGGTCTACAACAAGTACGCCGCCGACGGCACCGACCCGCTCTTCGGCAAGAAGGAGCAGTGGCTGCGGCCGCTCACCGGCGCGGTGGCCGCCTTCGACATGCGCAACTTCACCGCGGGCTTCACCCTCGGCGGGCTGCGCACCGATCTGGATGCCAGGGTGCTGCATGTCTCCGGGGAGCCGATCCCCGGCCTCTACGCCGCCGGACGCTGCACTTCAGGCATCTGTACCGGCGGTTATGTCAGCGGCGCGTCACTCGGAGACGGTAGTTTCTACGGCCGGAGGGCCGGACTCGCCGCGGCGAAGAACTGACCCGCAATCGGCGGGATTCCCGGCGGCGCACTACCGTGCAAGATCAAGCCGCCTGATCACCTGAGCGAAAGACGAGGCAGGCAATGCGTTTCGGCATCGTGCTGTTCACCAGTGACCGCGGTATCACCCCCGCGGCGGCGGCCAAGGCCGCCGAGGAGACCGGCTTCCACTCCTTCTACGTGCCCGAGCACACCCACATCCCGGTGAAGCGCGAGGCCGCCCATCCGCAGACCGGCGACGCGTCGCTGCCGGACGATCGCTACATGCGCACCCTCGACCCGTGGGTCGCGCTCGGCACCGCCGCCGCGGTGACCTCGCGGATCGAGCTGGCCACCGCGGTCGCGCTGCCGGTCGAGCACGACCCGATCACCCTGGCCAAGACCATCGCCACGCTGGACCACCTCTCCGGTGGCCGGGTGGTGCTCGGCGCCGGCTTCGGCTGGAACACCGACGAGCTGAGCGACCACGGCGTCCCGCCGGGCAAGCGGCGCACGGTGCTGCGCGAGTACCTGGAGGCCATGCGCGCGCTGTGGACCGAGGAGGAGGCGTCCTACCAGGGCGACTACGTCAGCTTCGGCCCCAGCTGGGCCTACCCCAAGCCGGCCCGCACGGTGCCGGTGCTGATCGGCGCGGCGGGCACCGAGAAGACCTTCGGCTGGATCGCCAAGTCCGCGGACGGCTGGATCACCACCCCCGGCGAGACCGACGTGACCGACCGGCTGGCGCTGCTGCACCGGATCTGGGACGAGGCGGGCCGGGAAGGCAAACCGCGGGTCGTCGCGCTGGACTTCAAGCCGGACGCCGACCGGCTCACCGACTGGGCCGCCGCAGGCGTCACCGATGTGCTCTACGGCCTGCCGGACAAACCGGAGCCCGAGGTCAGGGCCTACCTGGAACGGCTGGCCGGCAAGCTCGCCGCACTGCCCGCAGCCGTCGAAGCGGGGCGCTGATGCGGGTCGCCCTGCTCTCCTACCGCAGCAAGACGCACTGCGGCGGGCAGGGCGTCTACGTCCGGCTGCTCAGCTCCGGGCTGGTCGAGCTGGGCCACGAGGTCGAGGTCTTCTCCGGGCAGCCGTACCCGGAGGAGCTCGACCCGCGGGTCCGGCTGACCGAGGTGCCGAGCCTCGATCTGTACTGCGACGAGAACCCGTTCCGCACCCCGCACCCGCGCGAGATCAGGGACCGGCTCGACGTGCTCGAGGTCGCCACCATGTGGACCGCGGGCTTCCCCGAGCCGCGCACCTTCAGCCTGCGCGCGGCCCGGCTGCTGCGCGACCGGCTCGCCGACTTCGACGTGGTGCACGACAACCAGTGCCTCGGCACCGGGCTGCTCGACATCGCGAAGCAGCTGCCGGTGGTCGCCACCGTGCACCACCCGATCACCAGGGACCGCGCGGTCGACCTGGCCGCCGCGAAGTGGTGGCGCAAGCCGCTGGTGCACCGCTGGTACGGCTTCCTCGGCATGCAGCAGCGGGTGGCGCGCCGGATTCCGGAGCTGGTCACGGTCTCCTCCTCCTCGGCGACCGATATCGCCACCGACTTCGGCGTCGACCCGGCGCAGCTGCACGTGGTGCCGCTCGGCGTCGACACCGAGCTCTTCGCCCCGCGCCCCGCGCCGCGGGTGCCCGGCCGGATCGTCGCGGTGGCGAGCGCGGACAAGCCGCTCAAGGGCGTCGCGCACCTGCTGCGCGCCTGCGCCAGGATGCGCTCGCTGCGCTCGATCGAGCTGCACCTGGTGGCCAAGCTGGAGCCGAACGGCCCGACCGAGAAGATGATCGCCGAGCTCGGGCTCAGCGACATCGTGACGGTGCGCTCCGGCGTCACCGACCTGGAGCTGGCCGAGCTGCTCGCCTCCGCCGAGGTCGCCTGCATCCCGTCGCTGTACGAGGGGTTCTCGCTGCCCGCCGTCGAGGCCATGGCCAGCGGGACCCCGCTGGTGGTGAGCCGGGCGGGCGCGCTGCCCGAGGTGGTCGGCGAGCCCGGCGTCTGCGCCGAGCTGACCACCCCCGGCGACCACGCCGCGCTGGCGACCGTGATCGGCGGGCTGCTCGACGACCCCGCCCGCCGGGCCCGCATGCAGCTGGCTTGCCGGGAGCGCGCGGTCTCGGTGTTCAGCTGGGAATCGGTGGCCGCACAGACCGTTGAGGTGTACCGGCGCGCGATCGAGCGGCACGCCGGTTCGGAGCAGGAGGAGGGCGCGCGTGCTGACCGTTGATTTCGACCGGATCGGTGTCGGACCGGGGGTGCGGGTCATCGACGTCGGCTGCGGCGCGGGCAGGCACTCGTTCGAGGCCTACCGCCGCGGCGCCGAGGTGATCGCCTTCGACCAGGACGCCCCCGAACTCGACAATGTCGAGACCATGTTCGGCGCCATGGCCGCCGAAGGCGAGGCGCCCCCCGGCGCCTCGGCCAAGACCGTCCAGGGCGACGCGCTGGCGCTCCCCTACGGCGACGACACCTTCGACGTGGTGATCGCCTCGGAGATCCTGGAGCACGTCCCCGCCGACGAGGCCGCCATCGCCGAGCTGGTGCGGGTACTGCGCCCCGGCGGGCAGCTGGTGGTCACCGTGCCGCGCTGGCTGCCGGAGCGGATCTGCTGGGCGCTGTCGGACGAGTACCACGCCAACGAGGGCGGGCACGTCCGGATCTACAAGGCGACCGAGCTGCGCGAGAAGGTCGCGAAGCTCGGCATGCGGTTCGTCCGCGACACCCACGTGCACGCGCTGCACTCGCCGTACTGGTGGATCAAGTGCGCGGTCGGGGTACGGAACGACAAGCACCCGCTGGCTCGCGCGTACCACAAGCTGCTGGTCTGGGACATGATGAAGGCGCCCCGGGTCACCCGCACCGCCGAGCGGCTGCTCGACCCGCTGATCGGCAAGAGCGTGGCACTGTACTTCGTCAAGCCGGCGGTGCAGCGTGCCGCCCTCTGAACTTCCCTCCGTCGCGGGGGTGTTCAGCAGGCGGCAGTGCCTGAAGACCGCGGAGTCGATCGCGACCGCGCAGGAGTCGACGGGTGCCATCCCGTGGTTCACCGGCGGGCACACCGACCCGTGGGACCACGTGGAGTCGGCCATGGCGCTCTCCGTGGCCGGGCTCTACGACGAGGCGGTGGCCGCCTACCGCTGGTCGGCGTCGACGCAGAACGCCGACGGCTCCTGGCCGCGGCAGTTCCGCTCCGGCGTCGTGGAATCCGCGGATATCGACGTCAACTTCTGCGCCTACCTGGCGGTCGGCGTCTGGCACCACCTGCTGCGCAGCGGGGATCTCGCCTTCGCCCGCGAGCTGTGGCCGAGCGTGCGCGCCGGGCTCGATTTCGTGGTCGCGCTTCAGCTGCCGCGCGGGGTGATCCCGTGGACCCTCGGCACGGACGAAGCGCTGGTCACCGGTAATTCGAGCATGTACCAGAGCCTCGGCTGCGGGCTCGCGCTCGCCGAGCGGCTCGGCGACCCGCAGCCGCATTGGGCGCTGGCCAGGCACCGGCTCGGGGTCGCGCTGCGCGACGATCCTGCTGCCTGCACGCCCAAGGATCGCTACTCCATGGATTGGTACTACCCGATCCTCGGCGGTGCCCTGCGCGGGCCGGGGGCGCACGCTCGCATCGACGCCTCGTGGTCGCGGTTCGTGGTCGGCAACATCGGCATCCGCTGCGTCGACGACCGGCCCTGGGTCACCGGCGCCGAGACCTGTGAACTCGTTCTCGCGCTGGACGCCATGGGCGAGCACTCGCGCGCCGGGACGCTGTTCGCCGCCATGCAGCACCTGCGGGAGCAGGACGGGTCCTACTGGACCGGGCTGGTCTTCGCCGACGGCAAGCGGTGGCCCGAGGAGCGCACCACCTGGACCGGAGCCGCGGTTGTCCTGGCGGCCGACGCCCTCTCCCGCGCCACCCCCGCCAACGGCGTCTTCCGCGACCTGCTCCCCGACGCGGTCCCCGTCACCCTCGCGTAGCGCACTCGCCGGAGAACTTTCCGCGAACGGTCGGGCGGACTGCACCGGGTGGATCGAGCGCGGCCATGACCACAGATCGCGATACAACAGCCGGATGGTCGGAAGTGCCGCTCGGCCGCAGCATCGCCGTCGGCGGCGCTCAACTCGGTTTCGATGAATGCCCCGACTCCGGTCACGAGGTCGATACTCACAACCGTTTCTCCGGCATCAGGATGCCGGTACGTCGTGCGCGCCTTCACCACCCGCACGGGCTCGACCATGCCAAGCAGCACCAGTCTGACCGACACCGGCGAGCCCGACATTTCGGTGATCACGGCATCGGCGGCACGCGCAGTGGTATCGGCCGACGGCTTGCAGGTGACCCCCGCGAATCCGTCCCGTCGGCGAACCCGTAAGCGTCCACCGTCCCCATGAAATCGACGTCGGGACGGCGTCCGGCAGTCCACGTTTCCGCTCGACCTCGAACATCCTCCCCAGTGGAGAGCGTGTTATGCGGGCGGCGTGGGGTCCGAGAAGATCGCGGGCAGCGGCATGCCCCTGGTGCCGTCGACCAGCACCTCGGAACTGAAAACGCCCTCCGGTGGTGAACCGGCGACGTAAGTGGCGCGCTGGACCGTACCGCCCCTGGTGAACACCAGGATTCGAGCCTGCGGCGTGAACACCGGTTCCATCTCGACCGGCGAGCCCACGTACTCCTCCACCCGGGCGCGAGTGTGCGCGGTGAGGATGTAAACCCGGTCCCAGTCGCCGCCGGTCAAATCGCGCAGCAGGGCGGTACCGCGAGATTTCGTGAGGTCGACCAGCTTCGCCGCCAGCTCGGGATCGGCGGTCAGCCGAGAGCCGGACGGTTCCGGGTCGCGTAGCTCGAGGTATTTCGGATATCCCGGGGCGGTCAGCGTCACCTCCGAGGTGTAGACCCCCGATGTCAGCGGAACGTCCACCCACCCTGCCCGCTGCACGTCCTCACCTTTCAGGAACACCAGGACGGTCGCCCCCTGCCGGTCGAAGTCGTCCGGCATCGGGACCGATGCCCCGACCTCGCGCTCCACTTGGTCGCGCCCGAGCGAGTCCTGCTGATAGACGTGAACCCGATCCCACCCGTCCCCGGAGAGCGCGCGCAGTGACGTACTTCCGCCGCCGTGCCAGAGTTCGCTCAGCCGCGTCGACAGTTCTCGATCCTGCTCGAACTCGTTCTGCGTGGAACAGCCGAGGACAACCGCGAACACACTGACCGCGAGTACGAGCAGAAGCACCCATCTGGCACGAGTTGTCACCAGTACGTTCCGTTCTTCGGTTCCCCGGGCTCGACCTGCGGATCGCGCCCGCCCTGCGCGGGCGGCTCGTTGTCGGTCTGCCCGGTGTATCCGAGTGGTACCTGGTTGCTGTACATCAGGTGATTGTCCGGCCCCGGCCCGACCACCACTGTCCGACCGTCGAGTACCGCCTGTTTGACGAGATCGTAGAGTTCGGGATTCGAAGCCGTGGGATTCTCCGTGGCGATCCGGCGACCAACCTCGTTGTTGAAGAGATCCATCGCCTCGGCGGTGGCGTGAGTTCGCGCCGGGTCATCGGTGCGCTCGTGGGCCGTGGCGAAGGCTTCGGTCCACTCCGCCCCGAATTCCTTCGTCAGCATGGCATTCCAGTACGCGTGCCGGAATGCGTCCGCGTGTCCGTCCCCGACACCGCCGTCGCGCATCTCACCCGCGAAGACCTCCTTGCCGCCGTCGGAGGCCAGCTGCTCGATGGCTGTGGCCGCCACGACGCCGTGCAGGTTCAGTTTCGACAGCATTTCCGCTTCGCCCGCGGTGATCTCTTTCGGATCGATTCCCATCGAACTCAGCATCTGCCCGACCGCGCTGTCCGGGTCCGTGGGGTACATGACGGTTCCATTCGAATCCGGCGTCACGTTGTACCGCGCCAGCAACTGTTCGTGCAGCGAGGCCGGGCCTGCTCCCGCGCCGCGCTTCTTCAGTTCGGTGATCTCGATCGGATCGGTCCGAAAGGTACCGGCCGAACTCGGCGCGAAGGCGCGCAACTCCGTGACCACCGCCTCGATCTGCGGTGCCCACTTCTCCATGGCGCTGCCGATCTGGCCGGCTTGGGCTTGCAAACTCGCAGTGTCGGCCGCGGCGCGCGCTTCGTCGCCGTTCGACGGCGCGCGCACCGTCCAGTCCTGCTCGACGGTGAATCCGTCCGCCATCAGCTGCAGCGCGGTCGCCGTCAAGAAGTTCGACGCGTAGGACATGTCGTTGTAGGCACCCGTGGACAGCTCCCCGAGCCGCCCGTACGCGTCCGCCAGCTTGCGCACGTCGTCGTATTCGTGGTCGGCCCGCGATGTGGCGGCTTCCCGAGCGGCACCGGACCAATCGAGGTCGTGAATCTGGCGGCGGAGCGTCTCGGCGGAGTCGCTGAGCCCTTTCTCGACGCTCTCGGCGCGGCTCGCCAATCCCCGCAACACCGAGACGTCCAGGGAATGTCCGCCCCCACCGATATTGATGAAGTCGTCCAGCTTCGGCGACCACACGGCTACTTGTCCTCGCTCAGCTCGCCCATCCCGGCCATGTACAACGCGAGTTCGATGTCGCTGTCGTGGAAGTTTTTTGCCGTCTTGTACAGCAGCTGCGCGATCCAGTGATATCGGTTTTGCACGACATCCCGCACCTGCGTATCGGCTCCGTCCGCGTCACCGAGCGCCACCGCTATCGGCGACCCGCGCAACGATCCGATGCAATCGCTCGCGGACAGTTTCGGAACGCGCGTGGGGTCCTTGACGTCGTCCCCGAGAAACGCGATTGCTCGACCACAGTCGGTCAAAGTCACAGGATCGATCTTCAGCGACATCCGGCCCCCCGTTCGCACTGCACCCCGAGCGCGATCGCCATCGTAACAGTCGGGGTGAGCCGATGAATCCGGCGAACCAGCATCGTCTTACCTCCGACCAGCTCGAAAGCGCAGGAGGTATGGGATGACCAGGGTTCTGATCGTAGGGGCGAGTATCGCGGGACCCGCGCTGGCGCATTGGCTGCACCGGTGGGGCGCCGAGGTCACCGTGGTAGAGCGGGCTCCGGAGCTCCGCCCCGGCGGGCAGGCCGTGGACGCGCGCGGGGTAACGAAGGAGGTCATCCGACGGATGGGGTTGGACGCGGCGGTGCGCGCGGCTCGCACCGAGACCGCCGGCGCGCACACGGTGGCCGCGGACGGGACCGTGCTGGAGACCTTCAGCGCGGAGGACGACGGCGGCGACGGGTACATCTCCGAAATCGAGATCCTGCGCGGTGACCTCTCCCGCGTGCTCTACGACGACACCAGCGCCGACGTCGAGTATCGGTTCGGAGATCGGATCACCGAACTCACCCAGGACGCCGACGGCGTCGACGTGGTCTTCGAGAGCGGCGAGCGGCGGCGTTTCGAACTGGTCGTCGGCGCGGATGGCCTGCACTCGTCGCTGCGCGCCCTGGTCTTCGGCCCGCACGAGCGATTCGTCCACCACCTCGGGCACATGCTCGCCTTCTACAGCGTGCCCAACGAGTTCGGGCTGGACCGCTGGCTGCTCGACCACCAGGAGCCGGGGCGCTCGGCCGGGCTGCGGCCCATCCGGGATGCCGAGCAGGCCATGGCGATCTTCGCTTTCGCCGCGCCCGGTGTCGAGGTCGATCACCGCGATATCGAGGCGCAGAAGCAGCTGCTGCGGGAACGGATGTCCGGGTTCGGGTGGGAGACGCAGCGGATTCTCGCGCATCTGGACGACGCGCCGGACTTCTACCTGGACCAGGTCGCGCAGGTGAAGATGGAGCGCTGGGCGAGCGGGCGGGTCGGGCTGCTCGGGGATGCGGCGTTCAGCTCGTCACCGCTGTCCGGGCAGGGCACCGGACTCGCTCTTGTCGGGGCCTACCTGCTGGCCGGCGAGCTGGCCGCGGCCGATTGGGACTTGAAGGCCGGGTTCGCGGCCTACGAGGCGCGGATGCGCCCGTTCGTCGAGGCCAACCAGGAGATGGGCCGGTTGCACGCGCGCAGCAAGGACATCCCGCCCCCGCCGGAGCCGGAGTGGGACTTCGAGCTGATCGACCGCGCGATCAACGGCATCGAACTGCCCGACTACGCCCCGGCCAACGCGCGGTAGGGCGGTCGGGCGCGGTCGAATTCAGCGGGAAAATCGCAGCTCGGAAACCTGCAGTTCGATAGCCAGCGGGGCAGGTTCGAACTCGACGCCGTCGTCCATGCTGAGCCTGGATATAAGGTCCTGACCGTCGGCGCAGAGCCGACGGTACTCGGCATCGTCGCCGCGGTCGGTGATCACGCCGGCGCTACTCGCTGCAACACTCGCAGCGAACCGGTGTGCCCGACCTCGCGGAACTCTCCGCTCTCCAGCGCCCGGCAGTAGATCTCGTAGGGCGGGCGCCCACCGTCGGCCGGGTCGGGGAAGACGTCGTGGATCGCCAGCACTCCGCCATCGGCGACCCACGGCGCCCACCCCTCGTAGTCGCGGTGCGCCGCCTCGCTGGAGTGCCCGCCGTCGATGAAGAGGAAGGCGATGGGGGTGCGCCAGGTGGCGGCGACGGTGGGCGAATCGCCGACGATCGCGAGCACGCGGTCGGTGAGCCCGGCCTTGACCACGGCTCGGCGGAAGGTCGGCAGGGTGTCGAAACGGCCGGTCTCGGGGTCGACCAGCGAGGTGTCGTGGTATTCCCAGCCGGGCTGGTGCTCTTCCGAACCCTGGTGGTGATCGATGGTGTAGAGCACCGCGTCGATTTCTCGCGCGGCGGCACCGAGCAGAATTGCGGATTTTCCGCAATAGGTTCCGATCTCCACCATCACGGCACCCGCGGCGAATTGTTTCGCGGCGTCGAAGAGCGCGCGCCCCTCGTGTTCCGGAAGAAAGCCGGGAACCTTCTCCGCGAAAGCGAACAACTCCTCGGTCGTTGCTACTCCCAGGGTGTTGACCGGTGCCATTGTGACCTGTCTCTCCACTCGTTGACCTGCGGTGACGCCACTCGGGCGAGTTGATCCCACCCAGTGTTCAGAGTATCATCCAGACACATGTCCGATGGCGATTCCAAAATCCTCGAAGCGACCCGCAGGCGCCTCACCGGGAAGCAAGCCGAAACGGTCGAGAAGCTCACGACATCGGCCATGACGGTGCTCGCGCGCGAGGGTTTCGCCGGGATGACCATCCGTATGGTAGCGGCAGGCGCGGGGGTCGGGACGGCGACCGCCTACACCTATTTCTCCTCCAAGGAGCACCTGGTCGCGGAGATATTCTGGCGCCGCCTGCGCAGTTCGCCCTCGCCGGTGAGCGACGACGCCGACCACGAGGTGCGGGTGCTGGCCGAACTTCGCAATATCGCCTTGCTGGTCGCGGACGAGCCGGAATTCTCCGGCGCGGTCACCAGCGCGCTACTCGGGCGCGATCCGGACGTGCAGCATCTGCGGCTCCGCATCGGCGTCGAGATCCGGAATCGGCTCACCGGCGCGCTCGCCCCGAACGCGGACACCGGGATCGTGGAATCGCTGGAGCTGCTCTATGCCGGTGCCCTGGTGCGCGCCGGGATGGGGTACGAATCGTATTCCGAGATCGCCGAGCGCATCGAGCGCTCCGCCAAGCTCATCCTGCGCTGAGAAGGACGTCCATGGACAAGCCCCGCCTGCTCGACTCCGCCCTGGTCGGGACGATCATGAAGTACGGATCGCGGGCCAATACCTGGATCTACCGCCGCACCAACGGCAAGGTCGGCGGCAGCTGGCGGGTCGGGGCAGGCTTCCGCAAGCCGGTGCCGACGCTGCTGCTCGAGCACACCGGGCGGCGCTCCGGGAAGACCTTCACCGCGCCGCTGCTCTACATCACCGACGGCGCCGACATCGTCGTGGTCGGTTCGCAGGGCGGCAAGGCGGACCATCCGCAGTGGTACCTGAACCTGCTCGCGCACCCGCAGGCGCACGTGCAGATCGGCGGCGAGCACAGGGCCGTCGTCGCGCGCGCGGCCGACGATGCCGAGCGGGAGCGGCTGTGGCCACGGCTGGTCGAGGCGTACGCGGATTTCGATACGTATCAGTCGTGGACGCAGCGGCGGATTCCGGTCATGCTGCTCAGCCCGGCCTGATTTCGCTCGAGCCGAGCCGAGGGGTTTGCCGGAGGTGCGGGCACGCGGCACGGTGGAGTGATGCTGCCCGTGCTGGATCTCGCCGCCGACCCGGCTACGCTCCGCCCCGCGCTGCGCGAGGCCGCGCACTCGGCGGGGTTCTTCTACCTGGTCGGGCACGGGGTGCCGGACGCCGAGATCAGCGGGATCCTCGCGCTCGCGCGCGAGTTCTTCGCGCTGCCCGCTGCGGCGAAGGCCGAGATCAGCCAGTTGGAGAGCCCGCAGTTCCGCGGGTACTCGCGGCTCGGCGGTGAACTCACCAACGGTGCGGTGGATTGGCGGGAGCAGGTCGATATCGGCCCCGAGCGGCCGGTGATCCCCGGCGCCGAGGGGTACCTGCGGTTGCAGGGGCCGAACCTGTGGCCGTCCGCGCTGCCCGCCTTCCGGCCCGCGTTCGAGCGGTGGGATGCGCTGCTCTCCGCGGTCGGGTTGCGGTTGCTGCGGCACTGGTCGGTGTCGCTCGGCGCTGCCGAATCGCACTTCGACGCCGCCTTCGCCCGCGATCCGGCCACGTTGATCAAGGTGGTTCGCTACCCGGGGAGCGCGGAGAACCCGCAGGGCGTGGGTGCGCACAAGGACTCCGGGGTCCTTACCCTGCTGCTCGTGGAGCCCGGCTCGCGCGGGCTGCAGGTCGAGGGTGTGGACGGGCGCTGGATCGACGCCGAACCGCTGCCCGGCGCCTTCATCGTCAATATCGGTGAGCTGCTCGAAGTAGCCACCGGCGGGTTTCTGCGCGCCACCCGCCACCGGGTGCTCGCGCCCGCCCCCGGAACCGACCGCATCTCCATCCCGTACTTCCTGAACCCCGCCCTCGACGCGCGGATTCCGGTGATCACCCTGCCGCCGGCGCTCGCCGCGCGCTCCCGCGGAGTCGAGGCCGATCCGGAGAATCCGATCTTCGACACGTACGGGGCGAACGCTTGGAAGTCGCGGACTCGTGCGCATCCGGACGTGGCGCTCCGGCACCATGGAATCGGGTCGAGCCAGGCCCGGACGCGTACGTGAGGCTTCACCGGCATAGTATCGCCGGTGATACTATCGATAGTGGCTAAGGCCGAGAAGGTTCTCGTACGCATGCGGGAGTCACCCACCAACATCAGCTATTCGGAGCTCTACCTCGTGTGCTGCGCGTACTTCGGGGCGCCGCGGCGGAAGGGAACCAGCCACGCCGTGTTCCGGATGCCGTGGCCGGGCGATCCGCGCGTCAATATCCAACGGGGCCCGGTTGGTGGCGCCAAGGTCTACCAGGTGAAACAAGCTGTCGCGGCGATAGACCGACTGCTGCGGCTGGGATCGGAAGACGGTGACTGACATGGCTGACCTGCCCGACCACACCCACTACGCCTACCGCGTGCTGTGGTCTGCCGAAGACGCCGAGTTCGTGGGTCTGTGCGCGGAGCTGCCCTCGCTCTCCTGGCTCGCCGCCACTCAGGAGGAGGCACTCGCCGGGATCCGCGACGTGGTGCTGGACACCGTAGCCGACCTCGCCGAGAACGGTGAACCGGTTCCCCAGCCGCTGGCGGAGCGGAAATACAGCGGGAAGTTCATGGTTCGCGTCTCGGCGGAGCTGCACGCGCGTCTGGTGCGCGAGGCGACCGAGATGAACGTGTCGCTCAATCAGCTGGCCGGGCAGCGGTTGGCAGCGAGCTGACCGGCGCCCCGTGGCCCGAGGCGAGTGAGGGTGGCGGGAACGGGTAGGTGCTGGTGGTGCAGACTTTCCTGCCCTATCCCGACTTCACGGCCACCGCTCGCGTGTTGGATGTGAAGCGGCTGGGGAAGCAGCGGGTGGAGGGGATTCAGGTGGTGCGGGCGCTGACGGTGCCTGGGTACGGGTGGCGGCATCATCCGGCGGCGGCCATGTGGGCGGGGTACGAAGAGGCGCTGGTCCGGTACGGGCTGGATGTCTGCGCAGCGTGGGTGGAGCTGGGGCACGCGGACAGTTGTGCGGCGACGATGGTGAAGGATCTCGCCGAGGGCACGGGGATCGTCGGGCCGCGTACGCAGGCGGAGCTGGAACGCGCGGGTGAGTTGCCGCCGTGGCTCGGCGACGAGGCGTTTCATCGGAGCCATCAGGCGGCGCTGGTGCACAAGGATCCGGAGTTCTACCGGGTGCACTTCCCGGAGGTGCCGGACGACCTGCCGTACGTATGGCCGGGGTCGGACCGCCCGCGCCGGGTGGCGGTGAGTACGCCCGCCACCCGAGCGAAGCCGTGATCGCCCTGCGGCCCCGCGCAAGACGGGGCCGCAGGGCGATCACTCCACCGTGACGACGGTG
The DNA here is from genome assembly GCF_042669725.1 of Nocardia sp. NPDC057227. Lineage (NCBI taxonomy): Bacteria > Bacillati > Actinomycetota > Actinomycetes > Mycobacteriales > Nocardiaceae > Nocardia > Nocardia sp. NPDC057227. The sequence continues at coordinate 75,833 of NZ_JBHUXA010000014.1, forward strand.
ACCCCGTCCTCCGCAGCGGAGGTATCGTCTCCTGCCGCGACGAACCAGTGCGACACCTCACCGTCGGCGAGATCATCCGCAACAGCCCCGGTGGGCAGGACCGAGAGCGCACCCGCGGTGGCGGCGGCGAGGAACTCGACGACCGCGACCAGCCCGCCGGTGGCGGTGGTGTAGGTCGTCGACTCGTAGTCGACGCCGTGCTCGTCGCGCGCCCTGAGCGCGAGATCGAGCGCCGCGACCTGGCTGAACACCGTGCCGTCCGCGAGGACGAACGCCGGGCTCTCCTCGCCGAGCGGGCGGACCCGGTCGGCGTAGGAGACCGGGTGCGCGGGCGCATCGGCGACGGCCGAGCGGACCGCGGCGTCGGCCGGGTCGATCCACTCGACCTCATCGGAACCGGAGCCGATTCCGTAGCGCGCGCCGGTGACGGCGTCGAGCAGCGCGGCGGCTCCCGCCTTCTGCACCGCCCAGAGGGCGACGATCGACCCGACCGAGCGCGGCAGCGCGACGGCGACCACGTCGTCCGGGCCGATCCCGCGGCCGATCAGCACCCGGGCCAGCTGGGAGGAGCGGCGGTCGAGCACGTGGTACGGCAGCTCGTCCGCGCCGGCGAGCAGCGCGGGCGCCTCCGGGTCGGCCTCGACCACCTCGCCGAGCACCTTCGACACGGTCCGCGCGCCGACCCGGTTCACCGGCTCGGGCGCGGCGGCCGCGACCCCGGATTCGGCGAGCAGCCTGCTCCGCTCCTCGGCGTCCAGGATGTCGATATCGCCGACGAGGCCGTCCGGGTCGCCGAGCAGCCCCTCCAGCACCCGCATCAGCCGCGCGGCGAGGGTGCGCACCTCGTCGTCGGTGAAGCGGCTGGTGAGGTACTCGAAGACGAACTCGATGGTCGACTCGGCGGTGACCTGCAGCGTCATCGGGTAGTGCGTGTTGCTGAGCACGCCGACGCCGTTCACCGACATGCCGTCGATGGAGCTGGCGGCGGCGATCGCCTCCCGGTCGATCGGATACGACTCGAAGACCAGCAGGGTGTCGAAGAGCGAGCCGGCGCCCGCGCTCCGCTGGATCTCGGCGAGCCCGACGTAGTGGTGGTCGAGCAGGTCGGCCTGCTCGCGCTGCAGCCGCACCAACTGGTCGGCGATCGGGCCGTGGTCGTCGATCCGCACCCGCACCGGCAGCGTGTTGATGAAGAGCCCGACCATGGACTCGACGCCGGGCAGCTCGGCGGGGCGGCCGGAGACGGTGGCGCCGAACACCACGTCGGTGCGGCCGGTGAGCCGCCCGAGCAGGATCCCCCACGCCGCCTGGACCAGCGTGTTCACCGTGACGCCGAGGTCGGCGCAGTGCTTGGTGAGCCTGCGGGCCCGCTCCTGGTCGATCGAGGTGATCAGCTTGCCGGTCTCGTACCGCTCGGGGCCGCGGGCGGCCGAGGCCAGCTCGGTCGGCTCGGCGGCGCCGTCCAGCGCCTCCGCCCAGGTGCGCAGCGAAGCGTTCAGGTCGCGCTCGCCCAGCCAGCCGAGGAAGTCCCGGTACGGGGTCACGGCGGGCAGCTGGGAGCGGTTGCCGTGCACCGCGTACAGCACCAGCAGGTCCTGCATGAGCAGCGGCATGGACCAGCCGTCGAGCAGCACGTGGTGCGTGGTGATCGAGAGGTGGTACTGCTCGGCGGCGGTGCGGTACAGGGTGAACCGGACCAGCGGCGGGGCCGCCATGTCGAACCGGGTGGCCTGGTCGGCCGCGAGCAGTTCGCGCAGCGCGGCGGCGGGGTCGTCGCGGTCGGTCAGGTCGACCTCGCGCCACGGTACGTCGGCGCGCTCCGGCACCACCTGGACGGCCTGGCCGTCGGAGTCGGTGACGAAGCCGGCCCGCAGGTTCGGGTAGCGGTCGAGGATGCCCTGGGCGGCGGTGTGCAGCCGGTCCGCATCGACCGTGCCCAGCAGGTCGACCGTGGCCTGCATGACGTAGATGTCGGTGCCCGCGGTGGTCATCAGGGCGTGGAAGAGCAGCCCGGACTGCAGCGGGGTGAGCGGCCAGACCTCGGCGAGGCCGGGGTAGCCGCGCTCCCATTCCTCCAGGTCGCCCTGGCGGACCCGGACCAGCGGCATGTCGGACGGGGTGAAGCCGCCCGCGTCCGCGGTTGCCGCGTGCTCGGCGAGGCCGGTGAGCGCGGCCGTCCAGAACTCGGCCAGCTCGGCCAGCCCTTCGGCCGGGCCGGTGAAGTCGGTGACCAGCTCGCCACCGGCGGTGACGGAGGCCAGAACCTCGACCCCGGCGGCGGCCGGAACCTCGCCCGCGGCGGTGGCGACGGCCCGCAAGCCGCTGCCCGCGGTGCCGTCGGTCGGCGCCCCGACACCCGCGGAGACCGCTGCGGGCAGGGGGTATTCGTCGAAGCCCTCGACCGGGGCACCCGCGAAGCGGAAGGTGATTCCGCCCGGCTCCCCGGCCGCGAAGAGCGACGGGTAACCGCGCTCCGGCACCGCGAGCACCTGCTCCTTGACCAGCTTGAGCGCCGCACCCTCGCCGACCCCGACCGCACCGAGGTCGAGCCGCAGCGGGTGCGTGACGGTGAAGTCACCGACCGTGCGGGTGAGCTCGGCACCGCGCTCGGCCGCGACCGGGCGCAGGTCGTTCACGTACCGCACGGTGGCGGCGGCGTTCCCGGTCCAGCGCGCGGCGGCCAGCGCCAGCGCGGTGAGCAGCGCGTCGGTGGCGACCCCGTGGTAGAGGCCGGGGACCACGCGCAGTACGGCGTCGCTCTCGGCCGCGGGGAGCACGGTCCGCACGTGCCGCACGGGTGCGTCCGCCGCACCGAAGGCGTCCACCTCGGCAGGCACCGCGACGGTCTCCCGATCCTGCGCGACCTCGTGCAGCCAGCGGCGCAGCGAGGTGCCCGCCGCGGGCAGCTCGACGGTCTCGCCCGCGGTGGCCTGCGCCAGCGCCCGGCCCAGGTCGCCGGTGAGGATCCGCCAGGAGGCGGGGTCGACCGCGAGCCGGTGCGCGACCAGCAGCAGCACGTCCGCGCCGCCGTCGACCGCGAACCGCACCGCGCGGAACACGTTCCCCGCGGCCGGATCGAGCGCCGCCACCTCGGTCGCCAGTGCGCGGGCCAGCGCGGCGTCCAGCTCGGCCGCCGCGTCGGCATCCGGCTCGGTCGCGGTGACCCGCTCGTTCCGCAGTACGTCCGCGACGCCGACCGCGCCGCGCTCCCGCAGCTCCAGCACCGCCTCGGTGCGCCGCAGCCGCAGCGCCTCGTGCCGGTCGAGCACGGCCGCGAGCGCGGCCCGCAGCTCCTGCTCGCCGGTGCCGGTCGGCAGCCGCAGCGCGACCGCGTCGGCGCCGTCGAGCGCGAGCAGCGCGGGCGGCAGCGCGACCTCGCCGACACCGCCGCCGGAGAGCTCGGCCAGCCGCTGCCGCCCGGTCACCGCCCCGGCGACCGCGGCCAGCCCGGCAACGCTGCGCTGGTCGAAGACGTCGCGCACGGAGAAGACCGCGCCGAGCGTCTTGGCCCTGGAGACCAGCTGGATGGAGAGGATGCTGTTGCCGCCGAGCGCGAAGAAGTCGTCGTCGGCGCCGATCTGCTCGGCCCCGAGGACGTCGGCGAAGACCCGCGCCACCAGCTTCTCGGCCGGGGTGGAGGGCGCGCGGAAGACGGCCTTCTCGAACTCCGGCTCGGGCAGCGCGTTGCGGTCCAGCTTGCCGTTGGCGTTCAGCGGCAGCGCCGCCAGCTCGACGAAGGCGCTCGGCACCATGTACGAGGGCAGCTCGCCTGCCAGCGCGTGCGCCAGCGCGCGCTTGTCGAGTTCGGCGGCGGGCACCACGTAGGCCACCAGCCGGTCGCCGAGACCCGGATCGGTCCTGGCCAGCACCGCGGCGGCGGCGATCCCCTGCTGCCTGAGCAGCGCGGCCTCGATCTCGCCGAGCTCGATGCGGAAGCCGCGGATCTTCACCTGGAAGTCGGTGCGGCCCCGGTACTCCAGTTCACCGCCGGCGTTCCAGGCCACCAGGTCGCCGGTGCGGTACATCCGCGCGCCCGGCTCGAAGGGGCTGGCCACGAAGCGGTCGGCGGTCAGCTCTGGCCGCGCGAAGTAGCCGCGGGCCAGCTGCGCCCCGGCCAGGTAGAGCTCGCCGGAGACCCCGACCGGAACCGGCCGCAGCCGCGCATCCAGCACGTAGACCCGGGAGTTCCACTCCGGCACGCCGATCGGCACCGACACGACATCGCCCGCCGTGACCTCGTGCGCGGTGATCGACACCGCGGCCTCGGTGGGGCCGTACAGGTTGAACAGCCCGGCGGCATTGCCGCGCCGGAACTTCTGCGCGGTGGCCGCGGGCAGCGCCTCGCCGATGGCGAGCACCCGGCGCAGTGAATCCGGCAGGGAACCCTCGGTGAGCAGCGCGTCCAGCATGGAGGGCACCACGTGCAGCGTGGTCACCCCGGTCTCGGCCATGAGCGTGCGCAGGTAGGCCGGGTCGCGGTGGCCGTCGGCGGCGGCGATCACCAGCGTGCCGCCCGCGGCCGCGGCGGACCAGAACTCCCAGACCGAGAGGTCGAAGGTGGCCGCGGTCTTGAGCAGCACCGCGTCGTCGGCACCGAGGCCGTACTCTGCGGTCTTCCACTGCAGCTGGTTGGCGATGGCGCCGTGCGGCACCGCGACGCCCTTGGGCTGGCCGGTGGAGCCGGAGGTGAAGATGACGTACGCGGTATTCGCCGGGGTGAGCGCCGCGCGGCGCTCGGCCGGGCGCACCGGTGCGCCGTCCAGCCCGGCCAGATCCAGCTCGTCCAGCACGACCACCTCGGCCGCGGTGGTCGCGAAGGCGTCCCCCGCCGTGGTGAGCACGCAGGTCGGGGCAGCGGTGCCGAGAATGTATTCGACCCGCTCGGCGGGCTGGTCGGGGTCGACCGGCACGTAGGCCGCGCCGGCCACCGCGACGGCGTACATGGCGATCACCAGGTCGGCGGAGCGCCGGATGGCGAGTGCCACCCGGTCCTCCGGGCCGACCCCGCGCTCGATCAGGTAGCGGGCGAGGCGGTTCACCCGGACGCCGAGCCCGGCGTAGCTCAGCTCACCGTCGGGGCTGATCAGGGCGGTGTTCTCGCGCTGCGCCGCGACGGTCGCGTCGAGCAGCGAGACCAGCGTGGCCCCGGTGTCGACCGGGTGCGCGGTGGCGTTCCAGGTGTCGAGGATGCGCTCGCTCTCGTCGGCGGCGAGCAGCTCGATCGCACCGACGGCGACGGCCGGGTCGGCGACGACCGCGTCCAGCACCCGGAGGAACCGGTCGGCGAAGCCCTGCACCGTTGCCTCGTCGAAGAGGTCGGTGGCGTAGCCGAATTCGGTGACGATCTCGGCGGGGGTGCCGTCCTCGGCGTACCGGTCGTAGAGCGTGACGTGCAGGTCGGTCTTGGCCAGCTGGGAGTCGAAGTCGACCGCGCTCACCGTCAGCCCGGGCAGGGTGATGGTGGTCTCGGCCAGGTTCTGGAAGGACAGCCCGATCTGGAAGAGCGGGTTGCGGGCGGTGGAGCGCTCCGGGTTCAGCACCTCGACCAGCCGCTCGAACGGGACGTCGGCGTTGGCGAAGGCCTCGAGGTCGCGTTCGCGCACGTCGGCGAGCAGGTCGGTGAAGCCCGCGTCCGGCCGCACCCTGGTGCGGAAGACGAGGGTGTTGACGAACATGCCGATCAGGTCGTCGAGCTCGCGCTCGCCGCGGCCTGCGATCGGGGTGCCGACCGCGATGTCGTCGGTGCCGGAGAGCCGGGCGAGCAGCACCGCGAGCGCGGCGTGCACGACCATGAACAGCGACGACTGGTTGGCGCGCGCCAGCTCGGCCAGCGCCTGGTGCCGCTCGGGGGCGATCTCGAAGCGGATCGCCTTGCCGTGGAAGGACTGCGCGGGCGGCCGCGGGCGGTCGGCGGGCAGCTCGAGCTGGTCGGGGAGCCCGTCCAGCGCGGCCTTCCAGTAGGCGACCTGGCGGGCCGCGGGCGACTCCGGATCGTCCTCGGCGCCGAGCACCTCGCGCTGCCACAGCGCGTAGTCGGCGTACTGCACCGGGAGCGGGGTCCAGGACGGCGCCTCGCCGCCGACCCGCGCGATGTAGGCGGCCATGAGGTCGCGGGCCAGCGGGCCCATCGACGCGCCGTCGGCCGCCACGTGGTGCACCACGAAGGCGACGACGTGCTCGGCATCCGTGATCCGGAACAGCGTCACCTTCAGCGGCACCTCGACGGTGACATCGAAGGTGGTCATGGCGAACCGGATCACCGTCGGCACCAGCTCGCCCTCGGTGACGTCGGTGATCGCCAGCGTCGGCGCGGTGCGCCCGGCGGGCAGGATCACCTGCCGCGGGCCGTCGTCGGCGCTCGGGTACGTGGTGCGCAGCACCTCGTGCCTGGCGAAGACGTCGCCGATGGCCTGCTCCAGCGCGCGCACGTCGAGCGCGCCGGAGAGCCGCACCGCGAGCGGGATGTTGTCGACGGCCGAGGTGGTGGTGTCGAACTGGTTCAGGAACCAGTACCTGGCCTGCGCCGGGGAGAGCGGGATCTGCTCCGGCCGCTCCCCCGCCACCAGGACCGGGCGGGTCCGGCCGGAGCCTGCCGCGCGCTCGACCCTGGTCGCGAGCGCGGACACCGTCGACGCCTCGAACAGGTCGCGCACCGCGAGCTGGGTGTCGAGCGCCGCGCCGATCCGCGCGGTCACCTGGGTGGCGAGCAGCGAGTTGCCGCCCAGCTCGAAGAAGTCGTCGTCCACGCCGACCCGGCCGACGCCGAGCACGTCGGCGAAGGTGTTGGCGACGATCTCCTCGATCGGGGTGGACGGCGCCCGGAACACCTTGGCCTCGAAGACCGGCGCGGGCAGCGCCCTGCGGTCCAGCTTGCCGGACGGGTTCAGCGGGAAGGCGTCGAGCAGCACGAAGGCGTTCGGCACCATGTAGCCGGGCAGCTCGCCGCCGAGCTCGGTGCGCACCGCCTCGATGTCGACGGTCGCGCCCGCGGCGGGGATCACGTAGGCGACCAGCTGGTCGCCGAGGCGGTCATCCGAGCGGACCAGGACCACCGACTGCGCGATGCTCGGCAGCGCGGTGAGCGCCGACTCGATCTCGCCAAGCTCGATCCGCAGCCCGCGCAGCTTGACCTGGAAGTCGGTGCGGCCCAGGTACTCCAGCTCACCGTTGGCCCGCCAGGTGACCAGGTCGCCGGTGCGGTACATGCGCGCGCCGGGCTCGCCGTACGGGCTCGCCACGAAGCGGTCCCCGGTCAGCTCCGGCCGCGCGACGTAGCCGCGCGCCAGCTGGTCGCCTGCCAGGTACAGCTCACCCGGGACCCCGGCCGGAACCGGCCGCAGCCGCGAATCCAGCACGTAGACCTGGGTGTTGAAGACCGGCGCGCCGATCGGCACGGAGACCGTGTCGGCCTCGGTGACCTCGTGGAAGGTCACGTCGACCGCGGCCTCGGTCGGCCCGTACAGGTTGTGCAGCCGGGCGCCGGTCAGCTCGACGAGCCGCTGCGCGGTCGCCGCGGGCAGCGCCTCGCCGGAGGCGAAGACCGCCCGTAGCGAGGTGCACTCGTCGGCCCGCTCCTCGGCAACGAAGACCGACATCATCGACGGAACGAAGTGCGCGACCGTGACCCGCTGCTCGGTGATGATCCGCACCAGGTAGCCGGGGTCGCGGTGGCCGTCCGGCCGCGCGACCACCAGCCGGGCGCCGAGCTGCAGCGGCCAGAAGAACTCCCACACCGAGACGTCGAAGGTGGCCGGGGTCTTCTGCAGCACGGTGTCGGTCTCGTCCAGTCCGTACTCGGCCTGCATCCAGACCAGCCGGTTGACGATCGCGCCGTGCGTGACCGCGACGCCCTTGGGGCGGCCGGTGGAGCCGGAGGTGAAGATGACGTACGCGGTGTTCGACGGCCGCAGCGGCGCCCGCCGCTCCGCGTCGGCGATCGGCGCGCCGGAGAGCTCGGCGAGGTCGAGGCCGTCGATCGCGACGGTCCGGTAGCCGGCGGCCGCGAAGCCGTCCCGCTCGGTGGTGAGCACCGCGACCGGGCGCGCGGTCTCCAGCACGTAGGCGATGCGCTCGGCCGGGTGGTCCGGGTCGAGCGGCACGTAGGCGCCGCCCGCCGCGCTCACCGCGTACATGCCGACGACCAGCTCGAAGGAGCGGCGCATGCCGAGCGCGACGAGCGTGTCCGGCCCGACCCCGAGGTCGATGAGGTGCCTGGCCAGCCGGTGCACCCGGTCGGCGAACTCGGCGTAGCTCAGCGTCTTGCCCTCGAAGGTGAGCGCGGGGGCGTCCGGGGTCAGGGCGGCCTGCGCCTCGAACAGCGAGACCAGGGTGGCGGCGGCGTCGACCGGGTGCGCGGTGGCGTTCCAGGTCTCCAGTACCAGGGTGCGCTCGGCGGCGTCGAGCAGCTCGATCTCGCCGACCGGGGTGGTCGGCGTTGCGACGGCCGCGGTCAGCAGCCGGACCAGCCGCAGCGCGAAACCGTTGACGGTGGCCGGGTCGAAGAGATCGGTGGCGTAGGCGAATTCGGCCGCCAGGCCCTCGTGCTCACCGGCGCTGGTCAGGTTGAGGTGCAGGTCGAACTTGGCGGTCACCACGTCCAGCGGCACCCCGGTGACCTCGAGCCCGGGCAGCGCGAAGGAGGCGTCGCCGGTGTTCTGGAAGGAGAGCATGACCTGGAAGAGCGGGTGCCGCGCCTGCGAGCGGGCCGGGTTCAGGATCTCGACCAGCCGCTCGAAGGGCAGGTCGGCGTGGCCGAAGGCGGCCAGGTCGGTCTCCCTGGTCCTGGTCAGCAGCTCGGCGAAGGGCTCGGCCGGGTCGACCGCGCTGCGCAGGACGAGGGTGTTCACGAACATGCCGATGGCGTCGTCGAGCGCGGCCTCGCCGCGGCCGGCGACCGCGGTGCCGACGGCGATGTCGTCGCTGTTCGAGAGCCGGGCCAGCAGCGCGGCCAGCGCGGCGTGCACCACCATGAAGAGGCTGGCGCCGTGCGCGCGGGCCATCGAGTTCAGCCCGTGCACCAGGTCGGCGTCGAGCCAGAAGGCGTGCACGCCACCGCGGTTGGAGGCCACCGCGGGGCGGGAGCGGTCGGCGGGCAGGTCGAGCTGGTCCGGCAGCCCGGCGAGGTTCGCCGACCAGTACCGCACCTGCTGGGCGATGAGCGAGTCCGGCTCGTCCTCGGAGCCGAGCGTCTCGCGCTGCCAGAGCGCGTAGTCGGCGTACTGCACCGGCAGCGGCGCCCAGCCGGGCGCCTCGCCGCGCGAGCGCGCGGCGTAGGCGATCATCACGTCCTTGGCCAGCGGCTGCACCGACCAGCCGTCGCCGGAGATGTGGTGCACCACGAAGACGAGCACGTGGTTCTCCGGCTGCGAGCCGTCCATCGAGCCCGCGATGCGCAGCAGCGCGGCGCGCACCGGCACCGCGGTGGTGACGTCGAAGCCGGTCAGCACCAGTTCGCTGATCCGCTCCTCCAGCTCGGTCTCGGCGACGGTGATCGGGGTCAGGTCGATGCCGACCTGGCTCGCGGGCAGCACCACCTGCACGCCGTGACCGTCCGCGGTCTCCGGGTAGACCGTGCGCAGCACCTCGTGCCGCTCGATCACGTCGGCGACCGCGCGGCGCAGCGCGTCGGCGTCGAGCGCGCCGGTGAGCCGGACCGCCATCGGGATGTTGTTCACCGCGGTGGCGCTGTCGAAGCGGTTCAGGAACCACATGCGCTGCTGGGCCAGCGAGAGCGGGATGGTCGCCGGACGCGGGCCAGCCACCAGCTCCCGGCCGCGGCCGCTGCCCGCACCGGTCTCGACCCTGGCCGCGAGCGCGGCGACGGTCGGCGCCTCGAAGAGCGTGCGCACCTGGACCCTGGTGTTCAGCGCGGCGCCGAGCCGGGCCACCACCTGGGTCGCGATCAGCGAGTTGCCGCCGAGGTCGAAGAAGTCGTCGTCCTGGCCGATCGGCCGGTCGCCGTCGACCTCGATCCCGAGTACGCGGGCGAAGGTGTCGGCCACCAGCTCCTGCACCGGCGTCGCGGGCGCACGGAAAACCACGGCTTCGAATTCGGGCTCGGGCAGCGCGCGCCGGTCCAGCTTGCCGTTCGGGTTGAGCGGCAGCTCGGCCAGCACCACCAGCGCGGCCGGGACCATGTAGGAGGGCAGCTGCGCCGCGACGTGCTCGCGCAGCGCCGCGACGTCGACCGGGGCTGCGCCTGGCACGACGTAGCCGACCAGGCGGTCGCCGAGCCGGTCGTCGGAGCGCACCACCGCGACGGCCTGCGCCACCGCCGGGTGCCCGGCCAGCGCGGTCTCGATCTCGCCGAGCTCGATCCGCAGGCCGCGCAGCTTCACCTGGAAGTCGGTGCGGCCCAGGTACTCCAGCTCGCCGCGGTCGGTCCAGACCACGAGGTCGCCGGTGCGGTACATGCGGGCGCCGCGCGGGCCGAACGGGTCGGCCACGAAGCGGTCGGCGGTCAGGTCCGGCCGCGCGACGTAGCCGCGGGCCAGCTGCGCGCCTGCCAGGTACAGCTCGCCCGGCACCCCGGCGGGCACCGGCCGCAGCCGCGAATCCAGCACGTAGAGCTGGGTGTTGAAGACCGGGGCGCCGATCGGCACGGTGACCGTGTCGGACTCGGTGACCTCGTGGTAACTGACGTCGACCGCGGCCTCGGTCGGCCCGTACAGGTTGTGCAGCCAGGCGCCGGTTGCGCTCAGCAGCCGCTGCGCCACCCCGCCGGGCAGCGCCTCGCCGGAGGCGAAGACATTGCGCAGCCCGGTGCAGGCGGCCGGGTCGGCCTCGTCCACGAAGACGGCGAGCATGGACGGCACGAAGTGCACCGTCGTCACCTGCTCGGCGGCGATCACCTCGGCCAGATACTGCGGGTCGCGGTGACCATCCGGCTTGGCGACCACGAGCCGGGCGCCGGTCTGCAGCGGCCAGAAGAACTCCCACACCGATACGTCGAAGGTGGCGGGGGTCTTCTGCAGGACCACGTCGAAGCGGTCGAGGCCGTACTCCTCCTGCATCCACACCAGGCGGTTCACGATCGCGGCATGCGAGACCGCGACACCCTTCGGGCGGCCGGTGGAACCGGAGGTGAAGATGACGTAGGCGGTATTCGCCGGGCGCAGCCCGGTATCGGTGAGCGGCTCCGGCGCGTAGCCGGAGAGGTCGAGCGCGTCGATGGCGACGGCGTCGCCCGCGGCGAACTCGTCGCCGGTGGTGGTCAGTGTGAGCACCGGCCGCGCCGTCTCCAGCACGTGGCCGATCCGCTCGGCGGGCTGGTCCGGGTCGAGCGGCACGTAGCCGCCGCCCGCGGCGAGCACCGCGTACATGCCGATCACCAGGTCGAGCGAGCGGCGCATGCCGAGCGCGACCAGGGTGTCCGGGCCGACGCCCGCGCCGGCCAGGTACCCGGCCAGCCGGTGCACCCGCGCCGCGAACTCGGCGTAGCTCAGCGTCTCGCCGTCGAAGGTGAGCGCGGGAGCCTCCGGAGTGGCCGCCGCCTGCTCCTCGAACATGGAGACCAGGGTGGCGTCCGGGTCGACCCGGTACTCGGTGTTGTTCCAGGTGCGCAGCACCTGCTCGGTCTCGCGGGCGTCGATCAGCGGCAGATCGCCGACCGCGCGCTCCGGCTCGGCGGTGAGCGCCTTCAGCAGCCGGGTGAAGCGGCGGCCGAACGCGGCGATCGTGCGCCGGTCGAAGAGGTCGGTGGCGTAGATCAGCTCGGCGGTGATGCCGGAGAGCGGCGCGGCCTTCTCGGTGAGCACCAGCTGCAGGTCGAACTTGGCGACGTCGAGCGCCATGTCGACGCCGCTGACGGTGAGCCCGGGCAGCTCCAGGCTGTTCTGCCCGACGTTCTGGAACGAGAGCATGACCTGGAAGAGCGGGTGCCGCGCCTGCGAGCGGGCCGGGTCGATGATCTCGACCAGCCGCTCGAAGGGCAGGTCGGCGTGGCCGAAGGCGGCGATGTCGGTGCTGCGCACCTTCGCGAGCAGCTCGGTGAAGGAGGTGGCGGCGTCGACCGGCGTGCGCAGCACGAGGGTGTTGACGAACATGCCGATCAGGTCGTCGAGCGCGCGCTCGCCGCGGCCCGCGATCGGCGTGCCGATGGCGATGTCCTCCTCGCGGGCCAGCCGCGCGAGCAGCACGGCCAGCGCGGCGTGCGTGACCATGAAGAGCGTCGCGCCGCGGCCGCGGGCCAGCTCGGCCAGCCTGCCGTGGGTCTCGGCGTCGATCTCGAAGGCGTGCGTGGCGCCGCGGCCGGTCGCCACCGCGGGGCGGGGGCGGTCGGCGGGCAGGTCGAGCTGCTCGGGGATGCCGCGCAGCGCCTCGGTCCAGTACCCGATCTGCGCGGCGATCACCGATTCCGGATCGTCCTCGCGACCGAGCACCGCGCGCTGCCAGAGCGCGAAGTCGGCGTACTGCACGTCCAGCGGGCGCCAGGCGGGCTCGCCGCCGTCGACCCTGGCGCCGTAGGCGGTCATCACGTCGCGGGTGAGCGGGCCCATGGAGAAGCCGTCGGCGGAGATGTGGTGCACCACCAGCGCGAGCACGTGCTCGGTGGGGCTGACCTCGAAGAGCCTCGCTCGGAACGGCACCTCGACGGTGACGTCGAAGGCGGTGCGGACGAACTCGGCGATCCGGCGCGGCAGCTCGGCCTCGGTGACCTCGGCGGGCGAGAGGTCGGGGATGACCTGCCCGGTCGGGACCACCTTCTGGAAGCCGGTGCCGTCGAGCTCCGGGTAGTAGGTGCGCAGCGACTCGTGCCTGGCCAGCACGTCGGCAACGGCGATCTGCAGCGCCTGCCGGTCGAGCAGCCCGGAGAGCCGGACCGCGGCCGGGATGTTGTCGACCGAGGACGCCGGGTCGAAGCGGTTCAGGAACCACATGCGCTGCTGCGCCAGCGAGAGCGGCACCCGCTCCGGCCGTGGCTGCGGGACCAGCGCGGCGCGCGATCCCGCGCCCGCACTGCTCTCGGCGCGGGCGGCCAGCGCGGCCACCGTCGACGCCTCGAAGAGCTCGCGCACCCCGATGTCGGTGTCGAGCGCGGCGGCCAGCCTGGCCGCCACCTGGGTGGCGCTCAGCGAGTTGCCGCCGAGCGCGAAGAAGTCGTCGTCCAGCCCGACCCTGGCGACGCCGAGCACGTCGGCGAAGACGTCGGCGACGATCTCCTCGACCGGCGTGGTCGGGGCGCGGAAGACCGCGGCCTCGAAGACCGGTGCGGGCAGCGCCCGGCGGTCCAGCTTGCCGGAGGCGTTCAGCGGGAACTCGTCCAGCGCGATGAGCAGCGCCGGGACCATGTAGGCGGGCAGCCGCCTGCCCAGCTCCTCGCGCACCGCCTCGGTGTCGATCCGCTGCTCGGTGACCGGAATCACGTACGCCACCAGCTGATCACCGGTGTGCTGATCACCGCGGACCACGACGACCGCCTGCGCGATCTCGTCCAGCCCGGCCAGTGCCTGCTCGATCTCGCCGAGCTCGATCCGCAGGCCGCGCAGTTTCACCTGGAAGTCGGTGCGGCCCAGGTACTCCAGTTCGCCGTCCGGGGTCCAGGCGACCAGGTCGCCGGTGCGGTACATGCGGGCGCCGTCGGTCCCGAGCGGGTTCGCCACGAAGCGGTCGGCGGTCAGATCCGGCCGCGCGACGTAGCCGCGGGCCAGCTGGTCACCGGCCAGGTACAGCTCGCCCGCGACGCCGACCGGAACCGGCCGCAGCCGCGAATCCAGCACGTAGACCTGGGTGTTGAAGACCGGGGCGCCGATCGGCACGGTGACCGTGTCGGCGTCGACGACCTCGTGGTACGTGACGTCGACCGCGGCCTCGGTGGGGCCGTAGAGGTTGTGCAGCGCCGCGCCGGTGAGCTCGCGCAGCCGGTGCGCGGGCTTCGGGCCGAGCGCCTCGCCGGAAGCGAAGACCAGCCGCAGCGAGGTGCTGCCCGCCGCGGCGGCGTCGGCGACGAACACGGCGAGCATGGACGGGACGAAGTGCGTGACGGTGACCCGCTGGGCTTCGATGACCTCGGCCAGGTACTGCGGGTCGCGGTGCCCGTCCGGCCGCGCGACCACCAGCCGGGCGCCGATCTGCAGCGGCCAGAAGAACTCCCACACCGAGACGTCGAAGGTGGCGGGGGTCTTCTGCAGCACGGTGTCGTCGGCGCTGAGGCCGTACTCGGCCTGCATCCAGACGAGGCGGTTCACGATCGCGGCATGCGAGACCGCGACGCCCTTGGGGCGGCCGGTGGAGCCGGAGGTGAAGATGACGTACGCGGTGTTGCCCGGGCGCAGCGGGGCGCGCCGGTCGATGTCGCCGAGCGGGGTGTCGTCCAGGCCGTCCAGGTCGAGCAGGTCGATCCGCACCTGGGCGGTGTCGATCTCCAGGTCGTCGCCGGAGGTCAGCACGCAGACCGGGTCGGCGGTGGCGAGGATGTACTCGGTGCGCTCGGCCGGGTGGTCCGGGTCGAGCGGCACGTAGGCGCCGCCGGCGACGGTGACGGCGTACATGCCGACCACCAGGTCCAGCGAGCGCCGCATGCCGAGCGCGACGAAGGACTCCGGGCCGACGCCGCGCTCGACCAGCCAGCGGGCCAGCCGGAAGACCCGGCCCGCGAACTCGTCGTAGGACAGGGCTGTCCCCTCGAATTCCAGCGCGGGCGCGTCCGGGGTGGCCGCGAGCTGCGCCTGGAAGAGCGCGGGCAGCGTGTGCGGGAGCTCCGCGCCGGAGGCGCGATCGTCCGGTACCGCGCCGTACTGGGCGGCCAGCGCGGTGGAGACGTCGAAGGCGGTGTCGTTCCAGCCGGTGGTCACCTCGGCGCGCTCGGCGGCGTCCAGCAGCGCGATGTCGCCGACGGCCGAATCCGGCTCGGCGGTCATGGTTTCCAGCACCCGAACCAGGCGGTCGGCGATCCGGCGCACGGTGCCCTCGTCGAAGAGGTCGCGCAGGTAGCCGGCCCGGATGCGGAGCTTCGCGTCGAGCTGGGCGATCAGGGTGAGCGGGTAGTGCGTGGCGTCGGTGGCCGCCAGCCCGGTGACCGCCATGCCGTCGATGTCGGCGGCCTGGGCCTGGATGCCATCGGCGTCGACCGGGTAGGACTCGAACACCACCAGGGTGTCGAAGAGCCCGCTCATCCCGGCCGCGGCCTGGATGTCGGCGAGCCCGACGTAGTGGTGGTCGAGCAGGTCGGCCTGCTCGCCCTGGGTCTTGGCGAGCAGCGCGCGCACCGGCTCGGCCGGGTCGAAGCGCACCCGCACCGGGACCGTGTTGATGAACAGCCCGACCATCGACTCCACGCCGGTGAGCTGCGCGGGGCGGCCGGAGACGGTGGTGCCGAAGAGCACGTCCTCGCGGCCGGTCATCCGGCCGACCAGCACCGCCCACGCCACCTGCAGCACGGTGTTCGGGGTGACGCCGAGCGCGGCCGCCAGCCCGGTGAGCCGCGCGGTGGCGGCCTCGTCCAGCTCGAAGAGGTACTCGCCGGAGAGCGCGGTGATCTCGCGCCCGGCGTCCGGCCTGGCCAGCAGCGTCGGCTCGGCGACGCCGCGCATGGCCTCCGCCCAGACCGCAACCGAGGCGGCGTGGTCCTGCCTGCCGACCCACTCCAGGAAGTGCTTGTACGAGCGCACCGCGGGCAGCACGCCCTGGTCGGCGTGGACCGCGTAGAGCATCAGCAGGTCGCGCATGAGCAGCGGCATGGACCAGCCGTCGAGCAGGATGTGGTGATTCGAGACCACGAACTGCCAGCGGTCCGCGGCCACCTTGATCAGGGTGAAGCGGATCAGCGGCGGAGCGGTCAGGTCGAAGCGGCGGGCACGGTCCTCGGCGATGAGGTCTTCGACGGATCCACCGGCTGTGTCGGATCGGGCGGCTCCGCCGCCGGTGCGGTCGTGCTCGGCCCACGGGACGCGGACGCTGTTCAGCACCACCTGCACCGGGTTGCCGTCGGCGTCGGTGACGTAGGCGGTGCGCAGGGTGTCGTAGCGGTCGAGCAGCGCCTGCGCGGCGGCGCGCAGCCTGGTGCCGTCCACCCGCCCGGTCAGGGTGAGCGTGATCTGCGAGGTGTAGACGTCCACCGACCCGGCGGCGAGCCTGGCGTGGAAGAGCAGTCCGGCCTGCAGCGCGGAGAGCGGCCAGACGTCGGCGAGCGCGGGGAAGCGCCGCTCCCAGTTCTCGATGTCGGCCTGGGTGCTACGCACCAGCCCGAAGTCGGCCGGGGTGTGCCCGCCCGCCTCCGCTGACTGCGCGTGTCGCGCGACGGCCTCCAGCGCGGTGACCCACAGCTCGGCGAACTCGCGCACCTCGGCGGCGTCGAGCAGGGTGCTCGGGTAGCCGATGGTGGTGAGCAGGGTGTCGCCGGTGACGATGGCGTTCAGGTCGAGCGGCGCCATGGCGGGCATGTCGGCGTCGTAGCTCGCGGCCAGCGCGCCGAGTTCGGGCGCGGGGATCCAGCCGAAGCCGCGCAGCGCCTCTGGCACGTCGGTGTCCGAGACCCGGCCCAGGTAGTTGAAGCTGACCTGGCCGGGCAGGTACTCGGGCAGGTCGGCGGCGGTGCTGCGGTTCAGGTAGCGCAGCATGCCGTAGCCGATGCCCTTGTCCGGCACCGAGAGCAGTCGCTCCTTGACCGCCTTGAGCGCCCGGCCGAGCGCGGGGCCGCCGGTGAGCGCGGCGTCCACGTCGATCCCGGCCAGGTCGAAGCGGACCGGGAAGATGGCGGTGAACCAGCCGACCGTGCGGGAGAGGTCGGCGCCGGGCACGATCTCCTCCTCGCGGCCGTGGCCCTCCAGCCGGAGCAGCAGCGAGTCGGCGCGCTCGGCGGTGCGGCGGGACCGCCACTTGGCGGTGGCCAGGGCGAGCGCGGTGAGCAGGCCGTCGTTCACGCCGCCGTGGAAGAGCGCCGGAACGGTGGTGAGCAGCGTCTTCGTGACCTCGGGCGAGACCCGGACCTGGATCTTCTCGATGACACCCGACACGTCGACCGCGGGGTCCAGCGGCCGGTCGGTGAGCAGCGGGTCGGGGCCGCCGACGACGCCGCGCCAGAACTCCAGCTCGGCGATCCGCTCGGGGCTGTTCGCCTGCTGCTCCAGCGCGTGCGCCCAGGAGCGCAGGGAGGTCGCCGGGGCGACGAGCTCCGGGGTGCCGCCGGAGGACAGCTGACCCCAGGCGGTGACCAGGTCCGGCACCAGGATGCGCCAGGTGACGCCGTCCACGACCAGGTGGTGCGCGACCACGACGAGCCTGCCGCCGCGGCTCGCCTCGGAGGGCTCCAGCCAGACGAAGCGGATCACGATGCCGGCGGCCGGGTCGAGCCGGTCCAGCGCGCCGTCGACCGCCGCCTCGGCGATCGCGAGCAGGTCCGAATCGCCCGCGGTCACGTCGAATTCGACGCGGTCGATGAGCGCGTCGATATCGACCGAGCCGGGGGCGGTGGTCTCCAGCACCCAGTCCGCGCCCTCGGGGCGCAGCCGGGCGCGCAGCATGTCGTGCCGGTCGACGACGGCGCCGACGGTGGCGGCGATGCCCGCCCGGTCGATGCCGACCGGCAGCTCCAGCGCCAGCATCTGGTGGAACCGGCCGAAGCCGCCGGTGCGCTCGGCCATGAACCGCACCACCGGGGTGAGCGGCATCCGGCCGACGCCGCCGCCGGGCAGCTCGTCCAGCGCGGGCTGCCTGGTGGTCTCGGCGTCCGCGGTCTCCGCGACCGAGGCCAGCCCGGCCACGGTGCGCTGCTCGAAGACGTGCCTCGGGCTGAACACCACGCCGCGCGCCTTGGCCCGCGACACCAGCTGGATCGAGACGATGGAGTCGCCGCCGAGCGCGAAGAAGGAGTCGTCGACGCCGACCCGCTCCACGCCGAGCACCTCGGCGAAGACCTCGGCGATGGTGTGCTCGATCGGCGTGCGCGGGGCCCGGAACGCGACCTCGGTCGCGAAGACCGGCTCCGGCAGCGCCTTGCGGTCCAGCTTGCCGACCGGGGTGAGCGGGATGTGGTCGAGCACCATGATCGAGGACGGCACCATGTACGCCGGGAGGCTCTCCTCCACGTGCGCGGTCAGCTCCGCCACGTCCAGCGAATGTCGTTGCGCGGCGGTGTCCGACGAGTGCCGCTGCGCGGCGACGACGTACGCCACCAGCGTGGTCGCGCCGTTCTCGGCCCTGTGGCCGACGGTGACGGCGAAGTCGACGGCCGGGTGCGCGGCCAGCGCGGCGTCGATCTCGCCCAGCTCGATGCGGAAACCGCGCACCTTGACCTGGAAGTCGGAGCGGCCAACGTACTCGACCTCGCCGGTGCGGGTCCAGCGCACCACGTCGCCGGTGCGGTACATGCGAGCGCCGTCGACGTAGGGGTTGGCCACGAAACGCTCGGCGCTCAGCCCGGGGCGGGCGTGGTAGCCGCGCGCCAGCTGGATGCCGGACAGGTACAGCTCACCCGCGACACCCACCGGAACCGGCCGCAGCCTGGCATCCAGGATCAGCGACTGCATGCCCTTGGTCGGCCCGCCGATGGTCACCGTCTCGCCGGGCACCAGCGCGTCGCTGATGTTGGTCATGATCGTGGTCTCGGTGGGGCCGTAGCCGTTGTGGAAGGCACGAATTGTGCCGTCCGCCAGCGGGACCGCCCACTTCGCGACCAGCTCCGGCGGGCACGCCTCGCCACCGGCGACCAGCACGCGCAGGGTGTCGAGCCCGCTCGGGTCGAAGGTGGCCAGCGCGGCCGGGGTGATGAAGGCATGGGTCACCCGTTGCGACCGGATGAGTTCGGAGAGCTCGTCGCCGCCGTAGACCCCGGGCGGGACCACGACCAGCGCGCCGCCGCGAGCCAGCGCCAGCAGCAGCTCCAGGATGGAGGCGTCGAAGGACGGCGAGGCGAAGTGCAGTGCCCGCGAATCGGCGTCGAGCGCGTAGCGCTCGGCCTGCTCCTCGCCGAAGTTGGCCAGGCCGGAGTGCGTGACGACCACGCCCTTCGGCACGCCGGTCGAACCCGAGGTGTAGATGACGTAGGCCGGGTGCTCCGGGCGCAGCGGCCGCAGCCGCTCGGCGTCGGTGATCGGCGCGCCGTCCCACTCGGTGAGGTCGAGCTCCTCGAGCACCAGCCAGCGCGCGGACTCCGGCAGCCCCGCGCGGACCTCGCGCACGGTCAGCCCGAGCGGCGATCCGGAGTCGGTGACCATGTGCGCGATGCGATCGGCCGGGTAGTTCGGGTCGACCGGGACGAAGGCGGCGCCGGTCTTGGCCACCGCCCAGGCCGCGAGCACCGAGTCCGCGGAGCGCGGGATGCCGACGGCGACCAGGTTCTCGGTGCCGACCCCGGCCGCGATGAGCAGCCTGGCCAGCCGGTTGGAGCGCTCGTCCAGCTCGGCGTAGGTGAGCGTCTCGCCGCGGAACACCACCGCGGGCGCATCCGGCGCGCCGATGCCGAAGAGCTCGGGCAGCGGGCGCGGCGCGACGGCGGGGGTTCCGGTGCGCGACACCAGGTCCGCGCGCTCGCCCGCGTCGAGCACGTCGATCCCGCCGACCGGGATCGACGGGTCGGCGGCGACCGCGGTGAGCACCCGCAGCCAGCGCCGGACGAACGCGGCCGCGGTGGCCTCGTCGAACAGCTCGGTGGCGTAGGTCAGGCCGAGCGCCAGCCCGCCCGCGCTGTTCTGCGCGAGGGTGAACTGGAGGTCGAAGCGGGCGACCTCCTCGTCCAGGTCGAGCGCGGAGACCGAGAGCCCGGGCAGCTCGAGCGTGCCGCGGTCCAGGTTCTGGAAGGCCAGCATGACCTGGAAGAGCGGGTTGCGGGCCTGCGAGCGCTCCGGCGCGAGCAGCTCGACCAGCCGCTCGAACGGCACGTCGGCGTTGCCGAAGGCGTCCAGGTCGGTGCGGCGCACCTTGCCGACCAGCTCGGCGAAGGAATCGCCGGGCTCGATCCCGGTGCGCAGCACGAGGGTGTTGACGAACATGCCGACCAGGTCGTCCAGCGCCTGCTCGCCGCGGCCTGCGATCGGGGTGCCGACGGCGACGTCGTCGGTGCCGGAGAGCCGGGCGAGAAGCACGGCGAGCGCGCTGTGCACGACCATGAAGAGCGAGGCGCCCCCGGCGCGGGCGATCTCCTCCAGCCCGGCGACCAGCTCGGCCGGGATCTCGTCGTGCAGGGTGGCGCCGCGGAAGCTCGCGACGGCCGGGCGCGGGCGGTCCGCGGGCAGGGTGATCTCGTCCGGGACGTCGGCCAGCGCGCGCTGCCAGTACGAGACCTGGCGCGCCATGATCGAGCCGCCGTCGGCAGTGTCTTCTTCGGTGCCGAGCACCTCGCGCTGCCAGAGCGCGAAGTCCGCGTACTGCACCGCGAGCGGCGCCCAGCCGGGATCGCTGCCCTGGGTGCGCGCAGTGTAGGCCACCATGACATCCCTGGTCAGCGGGCCGACCGAGAAGCCGTCGGCGGCGATGTGGTGCACGACGACCACCAGCACGTGCTGGTCGCCCGCGACCCGGTAGAGCCGGGTCCGCAGCGGAACCTGCTCGGCCACGTCGAATCCGGTGCTGACGAAGGCCGTGACGGCCTCGACCAGCGCACCCGCCTCGACCGCGACCGGGGCGAGGTCGAGCGCGACCTCTTCGACCGGGACGATCACCTGGGTCGGGGTGCCGCCGTGCTCCGGGTAGCGGGTGCGCAGCGATTCGTGCCTGCGCACCACGTCGGCGACGGCGAGCCGCAGCGCCTCCACGTCCAGCGCGCCGTTCAGCCGGATGGCGATCGGCAGGTTGTACGCCGCGGAGGCGGTGTCGTACTTGTTCAGGAACCACATGCGCTGCTGCGCGAAGGAGAGCGGGACCAGGGCGTCGCCGCGCGGGCGGGCGGTGAGCGGCGCCCGCTCCGGGCCGCCGGTGTGCGACTCGACCCGGGCGGCGAGCGCCTCAACGGTGGCGGCCTCGAACAGGGTGCGCACCGGCACCGTCGTCCCGAGCGCGGCGCCGATCCTGGCCGCGACCCTGGTGGCGATGAGCGAGTTGCCGCCGAGGGCGAAGAAGTCGTCGTCGACGCCGACCCGGTCCAGGTCGAGCACCTCGGCGAAGACCGCGGCGATGGCCTCCTGCACCGGGGTCACCGGGGCGCGGAAGGCGCGGGCCTGCGCCGCGGGGGCGGGCAGCGCGCGGCGGTCGAGCTTGCCGTTCACGGTGAGCGGGATCCACTCCAGCCGGACCAGCGCGGACGGCACCATGTACGCGGGCAGCCGCTCGGCGGCGCCGGTGCGCACGGCGTCCAGATCCGGGGTCGCCCCCGGCTCGGCCACGACGTAGGCGACGATCCGCTGGTCGCCCGGCTGGTCCTCGCGGACCACGACGGCCGCCTGCGCGACGCCGTCCTGGGCGAGCACCGCGGACTCGATCTCGCCGAGCTCGATGCGGAAGCCGCGGACCTTGACCTGGTCGTCGGCGCGGCCGAGGTACTCCAGCTCGCCGCCGCGATTCCAGCGCGCGAGGTCGCCGGAGCGGTACAGCCTGGTCCCGTCCGGGCCGGCCACGAAGCGGGCCGCGGAGAGGTCGGGGCGGCCCAGGTAGCCGCGGGCCAGCTGCTTTCCGGCCACGTACATCTCGCCGGAGACCCCCACCGGGACCGGGCGCAGCCGCTCGTCGAGCACGTGGATGCTCAGCCCGGGGATGGCCCGGCCGACGACCGAGCCCGATGCCGTTGCGATGGTGGCCGCGTCCAGCGGGCGGTAGGAGACGTGCACCGTGGTCTCGGTGATGCCGTACATGTTCACCAGCACCGGCGCGGTGTCGCCGTGCCTGGCGACCCAGTCGCCGAGCCTGCGCAGCTCCAGCGCCTCGCCGCCGAAGACGACCGCGCGCAGCGCGAGCGGCGCCGCGGCGGGATCGGCGATCCGGTCCGCCTCGGCCAGCTGGTAGAAGGCCGAAGGGGTCTGGTTCAGCACGGTGACCCGCTCGTCCCTGAGCAGCTCCAGGAACTGCTCGGGCGAGCGCGAGGTGTAGTAGTCGACGACCACGAGCCTGCCGCCGAAGGCCAGCGGGCCCCACAGCTCCCAGACCGAGAAGTCGAAGGCGAAGGAGTGGAACAGGGTCCACACGTCGTGCGGGCCGAAACCGAAGTCGGCGTCGGTGTTCGCCAGCAGCCGGACCACGTTGCCGTGCTGCACCGGGACGCCCTTGGGGCGGCCGGTGGAGCCGGAGGTGTAGATGACGTAGGCGATATTACCCGCGGTCAGCGGGGCGATCCGGTCGGCGTCGGTGACCGGGCCGTCGTCGGCGTCCTCGATATCGCCCGCCTCGACGGCGTAGCCGTCCAGCACCACCCGCGCCGGCCCGGCGGGGAGCTGTACCTGCACGGTGGAGTCAACGATCACGCTGGTCGGCTTGGCATCCTCCAGCACGTAGGCGATGCGGTCGGCGGGATAGGTCGGGTCGACCGGCACGTAGCCCGCGCCCGCCTTGATCACGGCGAGCAGCGCGACCACCAGGTCGAGCGAGCGCGGCAGGATCACCGCGACCAGCTGCTCCGGCCCGGCGCCCTCCTCGATCAGCCGGCGGGCGAGGACGTTCGCCCGCCGGTCCAGCTCGCCGTAGGTGAGGGTGTCGGCGCCGAACTTCACCGCAGTGCGCGGGCCGTGCTCGGCCACGATGCCGTCGAAGAGGTCGGCCAGGGTGGCGTCTCCGTCGGCGAAGCGGCCCGCGTAGGAGTCGGTTCCGGCGCGGACCCAGCGCTCCGAGAGGTCGAGCCGCTCGCGCTCGCCGAGCAGGTCGATATCGCCGACGATCACCTCCGGGTCGTCCGCGACGGTGCGCAGGATCCGGGTCAGCCGCTCGGCGAAGGACGCGACGGTGGCCGGGTCGAAGAGTTCGGTGGCGTAGTTCCAGCTCAGCGCCAGCGAGCCGTCGGCGGCCTCGCCGACGGTGAGCTGCACGTCGAACTTGGCGGTGCCCGCGTCGAAGTCGACGGCGCTCAGCTCGAGGCCGGGCAGCGCGACGGTGCCCATCTCGGCGGCCGAGGCCGCCTCGAAGGTCAGCGCCACCTGGAAGAGCGGGTGGTGCGCCTGCGAGCGGGCCGGGCTGAGCACGTCGACCAGCCGCTCGAAGGGGACGTCGGCGTGCGCGAAGGCGGCCAGGTCGGTGCGGCGCACCTGCTCCAGCAGCTCGCCGAAGCGGGTGCCGGGCCGAACCTCGGTGCGGAGCACGAGGGTGTTGACGAACATGCCGACGACGTCGTCCAGCGCCCGCTCGCCGCGCCCGGCGATCGGGGTGCCGATGGCGATGTCGGTGCCGGTGGAGAGCCGCGCCGCCCAGGTGGCGAGCGCCGCGTGCACGACCATGAAGAGCGTGGCGCCGCGGGCCCGCGCCACCTCGGTCAGGCGGCGGTGCAGCTCCGGGTCGAGCGCGAAGCTGTGCAGCCCACCGGCGTTCGAGGCGATCTCCGGCCTGGTGCGGTCGGCGGGCAGCTCGATCTGGTCGGGCAGGTCGCGCAGCTGCTCGGTCCAGTAGCCG
This sequence comes from Nocardia sp. NPDC057227, assembly GCF_042669725.1. NCBI lineage: Bacteria > Bacillati > Actinomycetota > Actinomycetes > Mycobacteriales > Nocardiaceae > Nocardia > Nocardia sp. NPDC057227. The sequence goes on from NZ_JBHUXA010000014.1 coordinate 99,293, forward strand.
ATCTGCTTGGCCGCCACCGACTCCGGGTCGGCCTCGCTGCCGAGCACCTCGCGCTGCCAGAGCGCGTAGTCGGCGTACTGCACCTCCAGCGGGGCCCACGTCGGAGCCTCGCCGCGGGTGCGCTCGGTGTAGGCGACCACCACGTCGCGCAGCAGCGGGCGCAGCGAGAAGCCGTCACCGGAGATGTGGTGCACGACCAGCACCAGCACGTGGTTGCGCTCGTTCAGCGCGAGCAGGCCGGCGCGGAACGGCACCTCGGCGGTGACGTCGAAGTGCGTGCTCGCCAGCTCGACGATGCGCGCGGGCAGCGCGGACGACTGCACCGGCTCCGCGACGAGCGAGACCGGAACCTCCTCGGCGGGAAGCACGCGCTGGAAGCCGTCGCCGTCCACCTCGGGGTAGACCGTGCGCAGCGTCTCGTGCCTGGCGACCAGGTCGGCCAGCGCGGCGTTCAGCGCGGCGACGTCGAGCGTGCCGGAGAGCCGGACCGCGATCGGGATGTTGTTCACCGCGGTGGCGCTGTCGAAGCGGTTCAGGAACCACATGCGCTGCTGCGCCGGGGAGAGCGGCACCAGCTCGGGCCGCTCGCGCGCCGCCAGCGGCGCCCTGCCCTCGCCCGCCGCGGACTCGACCGTCGCGGCCAGCGCGGCCACCGTCGAGGACTCGAAGAGCGCGCGCACCGGAATCCTGGTGTCCAGCGCCTCGCCGAGCCGGGCCGCCACCTGGGTGGCGACCAGCGAGTTCCCGCCGAGCTGGAAGAAGTCGTCGTCCAGCCCGACCCGGTCGGCGCCGAGCACCTCGGCGAAGACGCTCGCCACGATCTCCTGCACCGGCGTCGCGGGCGCGCGGAAGACCCTGGCCTCGAAGACCGGCGCGGGCAGCGCCTTGCGGTCCAGCTTGCCGGATGGGTTGAGCGGGAAGGCGTCGAGCACCACGTAGGCGGCCGGGACCATGTAGGCCGGGAGCCGGTGCGTCAGCTCGGCCTTCACGGCCTCGGCGTCGATCACCCGGTCCGGGTTCGCCACCAGGTAGGCGACCAGCTGGTCGCCGGTGTGCTCGTCGGAGCGGACCACGACAACGGACTGCGAGACCGCGTCCTGCGCGGTGAGCGCGCCCTCGATCTCACCCAGCTCGATGCGCAGGCCGCGCAGCTTCACCTGGAAGTCGGTGCGGCCCAGGTACTCCAGCTCACCGTCCGGGGTCCACACCACGAGGTCGCCGGTGCGGTACATGCGGCGCCCGGCGTCGAAGGGGTTGGCCACGAAGCGGTCGCAGGTCAGGTCGGGGCGGCCGACGTAGCCGTAGGCCAGTTGCGCGCCCGCCAGGTGCAGCTCACCCGGGACCCCGGGCGGCACCGGCCGCAGCCGCGAATCCAGCACGTAGACCTGGGTGTTGAAGACCGGGGCGCCGATCGGCACGGTCTGCGTGTCGGCGTCGGTGACCTCGTGGAAGGTCACCTCGACCGCGGCCTCGGTCGGTCCGTACAGGTTGTGCAGCCTGGCGCCGGTCAGCCTGCGCAGCTTCTGCGCGGCGCCGGCGGGCAGCGCCTCACCGGAGGCGAAGGCATTGCGGATGACGGTGCACTCCGCGGCCCGCTCCTCGTTCACGAAGAGCGAGAGCATCGACGGCACGAAGTGCACCGTGGTGATCTGCTCCTCGGTGATCAGCCTGGCCAGGTACACCGGGTCCCGGTGCCCGTCCGGCCGCGCCACCACCAGCCGCGCGCCGACCTGCAGCGGCCAGAAGAACTCCCAGACCGACACGTCGAAGGTGGCCGGGGTCTTCTGCAGGACCACGTCGTCGGCGGCGAGGCCGTACTGCGCATGCGCCCAGACCAGCCGGTTCACGATCGCGGCGTGCGAGACCGCGACGCCCTTCGGGCGGCCGGTGGAGCCGGAGGTGAAGATGACGTACGCGGTGTTGCCCGGCCGCAGCGGCCGGTGCCGGTCGGCGTCGGTGAGCGGGGCGTCGGAGAAGCCGGAGAGGTTCAGCTCGTCGATCCGGACCTGCCTGGCCAGCGCGCTGTCCAGGTCGGCGCCGGAGGTGAGCACGCAGACCGGGCGGGCGGTGTCCAGGATGTGGTCGATCCGCTCGGCCGGGTGGTCCGGGTCCAGCGGCACGTACGCGCCGCCCGCCGCGCCGATGGCGTACATGCCGATCACCAGGTCGAGCGAGCGGCGCATGCCGAGCGCCACGTACGACTCCGGGCCGACGCCGTGCTGCTTCAGCCAGCGCGCCAGCCGGTGCACCCGGCTCGCGAACTCGGCATAGGTCAGACTCGTCCCCTCGAAGGTGAGCGCGTAGGCGTCCGGGGTGCGGGCGGCCTGCGCCTCGAACATGGAGACGAGGGTCGCCGCCGCGGCGTCGTCGACCGGCGAGGTGAGCGCGGCGTCCACCGCGAACTCGGTGTCGTTCCAGCGGCGCAGCACGGTCTGCCGCTCGGCGTCGTCCAGCAGGTCGATGTCGCCGACGGCGATGCCCGGGTTCGCGGCGATGCCGCGCAGCACCCGGACGAACCGGCGGGCGAAGGAGTCGGCGAAGCCGGAGTCGAAGAGGTCGAGCGCGAAGACCAGCTCGGCGTCCATCGCACCGGCGCCGCCGCCGCGGATCCCGGCCGGGCCGATGTGCGTGCCGACCGGGGTCTCGCCGAGGGTGAGCTGCAGGTCGAACTTGGCCGTCGGGGCGTCCAGCTCCAGCTCGGCCACGCGCAGCCCGGGCAGCTCCAGCGAGGTGCGGCCCATGTTCTGGAACGAGAGCATGACCTGGAAGAGCGGGTGCCGCGCCTGCGAGCGGGCCGGGTTCAGCACCTCGACCAGCCGCTCGAAGGGCAGGTCGGCGTGCGCGAAGGCCTGCAGGTCGCGCTCGCGCACCTGGCTCAGCAGCTCGGTGAACGGGGTGGCGGTGTCGACCGCGGTGCGCAGCACGAGGGTGTTGACGAACATGCCGACCAGGTCGTCCAGCGCGGCCTCGCCGCGCCCGGCGACCGGGATGCCGACCGCGATGTCGTCCGACCCGCTGAGCCGGGAGAGCAGCGACGCGAAGGCGCTGTGCACCACCATGAACAGCGTGGTGCCGTTGGCGTGCGCCAGCTGGTTGAGTTCCTCGATCAGCTCGCCGGGCACGGTGAAGCGGTGCGTGCCCGCGCGGTAGGAGGCGACCGGCGGGCGCTGCGCGGTGCCGAGCCGCAGCTCCTCGGGCAGCCCCGCGAGCGCGGTCTTCCAGTACTCCAGCTGCGCGGCGACCAGCGAGCCCCTGTCGTCCTCGGTGCCGAGCGTCTCGCGCTGCCAGAGCGCGTAGTCGACGTACTGCACCGGCAGCGGCGCCCAGCCCGGCGCCGATTCGGCGCACCGCGCCATGTAGGCGGCCATCAGGTCGCGGACCAGCGGGCGCATGGAGACGCCGTCGGCGGCGATGTGGTGCACCACGACGGCGAGCACGTAGTCCTGCGTGGTGTCGCGCCAGCGGCTGTGGTCGATCCGCGGCTCCACCTGGAACACCCGGAGCCGGACCGGCGGCTGGTTCGTGACGTCGAAGCCGGTCAGCACGAATTCGTGCAGCGCGGGGGCGATCTCGGCCTCGTCCAGCGGGACGACGTCGAGCGGCGGGATGGCCTGCGCGGTTGGCAGCACGTCCTGGTAGGCGATGCCGTCGTGCGACGGGTACACGGTGCGCAGCGCCTCGTGCCGCTGGATCACGTCGGCGACGGCGGCGCGCAGCGCCTCGATGTCGAGCGAGCCGTGCAGCCGCACCGCGGCCGGGATGTTGTAGGCGGCGGAGTCGGATTCGAAGCGGCTGAGGAACCACATCCGCTGCTGGGCCAGCGAGAGCGGCGGGAACTCCGGCCGCGGCCGCGGCGTCAGCACCGGGCGGCCGCCCGCCCCCGCTGTGGTCTCCATGCGGGCCGCGAGCGCGGCGACGGTGGGCGCCTCGAAGAGCATCCGCACCGGCACCCTGGTGTCGAGCGCGGCGCCGAGCCTGGCCACCACCTGGGTGGCGACCAGCGAGTTGCCGCCCAGCTCGAAGAAGTCGTCGTCCAGGCCGACCGCGCGCTCGGCGGTGTCCACCCCGAGCACCTCGGCGAAGACCCCGGCGACGATCTCCTCGATCGGCGTCGCGGGCGCGCGGAAGGCGCGGGCCTCGAAGACCGGGACCGGCAGGGCGCGCCGGTCCAGCTTGCCGTTCGGGCTCAGCGGCATGGCGTCGAGCACGACGAAGGCGGCGGGCACCATGTACGACGGCAGCACCGCGCCGAGGTGGGCGCGCAGCTCGTCCAGGTCGACGGTGGCGCCCGCGGCGGGCACCACGTACCCGACCAGCTGGTCGCCGGTCCGGCCGTCGGAGCGGACCAGCGCGACGGCCTGCGCGACCGCCTCGTGCCCGGTCAGCGCGGTCTCGATCTCGCCGAGCTCGATGCGAAGGCCGCGCAGCTTCACCTGGAAGTCGGTGCGGCCGAGGTAGCCGATGGCCCCCGAGCCGTCCCTGGTGACCAGGTCGCCGGTGCGGTACATGCGGGCGCCGGGCCCGCCGTACGGGTTCGCCACGAAGCGGTCGGCGGTCAGGTCAGCGCGGCCGAAGTAGCCGCGGGCCAGCTGGGCGCCCGCGAGATAGAGCTCACCCGCGATACCGGGGGCGACGGGGTGCAGCCTGGCGTCGAGCACGTACGCCTCGGCGTTCCACACCGGGAGGCCGATCGGCACCGCGCCCGCGATCTCGGCGGGCACCGCGTGGTGCGTGGCGTGCACCGCGAACTCGGTGGGGCCGTACAGGTTGTGCAGCTCCGCGGCCGAGACCCGGCGCAGCGCCTGCACCGCGTCGGCGGTGAAGGCCTCGCCCGCGATGAGCAGCGCGCGCAGCGAATCCAGTGCGCCGGAGCCGATTCCGGCGGCCTCGACGGTGCTCGCGAAGACGCTCAGCATGGAGGGGACGAACGAGGTCATGGTGACCCGCTCGGCCGCGATGACCTCGGCCAGGTAGGCCGGGTCGCGGTGGCCGTCCGGGCTCGCGACGACCATCCGGCCGCCGACGCTCAGCGGGCCGAACAGCTCCCACACCGACACGTCGAAGGTGGCCGGGGTCTTGAACAGCACCACATCGTCCGCGCCGATCCCGTACTCCGCGGTGATCCAGCGAACCTGGTTCACCACCGCGGCGTGCGGCACCGCGACACCCTTCGGGCGACCGGTCGAACCGGAGGTGAAGATGACGTACGCCGGGTTGCGCGGGCGCAGCGGCGCGTTCCGGTCGGCGTCGGTGAGCGGGGTGTCGGCGTAGCCGTCGAGCGCGAGGTCGTCCAGGACCAGCACCGGGGCGCCGTCCGCGGTGAAACCGGTGTCGGCACTGGTCAGCACGGCCGCCGGACGCGCGGTCTGCAGCACGTGGGCGATCCGCTCGGCGGGCTGGTCCAGGTCGAGCGGGACGTAGCCGCCGCCCGCCTCCTGCACCGCGTACGCGGCGACAACCAGGTCGACCGAGCGGCGCAGCGCCAGCCCGATCAGCCGCTCCGGGCCCGCGCCCGCGGCGACGAGGTGCCTGGCCAGCCTGTGCACCCGCGCGCCGAACTCGGCGTAGGTCAGGGTGGTTCCGGTGGCCGGGTCGACGATGGCGACGGCGTCCGGGGTGCGCCGCTCCTGCGCGGCGAAGGCGGAGACCAGCGTCTCCGCCGGGTCGAGCGGGTACGAGGTGTCGTTCCAGCCGCGCAGCGCGAGGTCGGTCTCTGCGGCGTCCAGCAGCGGGATGTCGCCGACCGGGAGTTCGGGGGCGGCGAGCACCGCGGCGAGCACCCGGTCCAGCCGGTGCGCGAAGGCTGCGACCGTCGCCTCGTCGAAGAGGTCGGTGGCGTAGGAGAACTCGGCCGACATGCCCGCGGCCTCGCCGCTCTCGTCCTGGGTCTCCTGCAGGGTCAGCTGCAGGTCGAACTTGGCCAGGTTGGCGTCGTAGTCGACGCCGTTCACCGAGAGCCCGGGCAGCTCGAGGCTGGCCTGCTTGGTGTTCTGGAAGGCGAGCATGACCTGGAAGAGCGGGTGCCGCGCCTGCGAGCGGGCCGGGTTCAGGATCTCGACCAGCCGCTCGAAGGGCAGGTCGGCGTGGGCGAAGGCGTGCAGGTCGGTTTCCCGCGACTGCGCGAGCAGCTCGGTGAAGGGCAGCGCCGGGTCCACCTCGGTGCGCAGCACCAAAGTGTTGACGAACATGCCGATCAGGTCGTCGAGCGCGGCCTCACCGCGGCCGGCCACCGGGGTGCCGATGGTGATGTCCTCGGTGCCGGAGAGCCGGGCCAGCAGCACCGCGAGCGCGCTGTGCATGACCATGAACAGCGAGGCGTTGTGTTTGCGGCCCAGGTCGGCGAGGGCGCGCTGGGTCTTGCCTGAGATGACGAAGGCGTAGCTGCCGCCGCGGTAGCTGGCGACGGCAGGGCGCGGCCGGTCCGAGGGGAGCACCAGCTCGTCCGGCAGGTCGGCGAGCGCGCGCGCCCAGTACTCGATCTGGGTGGAGATCAGCGACTGCCGATCCTCCTCGGAGCCGAGCACCTCGCGCTGCCAGAGCGCGTAGTCCGCGTACTGCACCGGCAGCTCGGCCCAGGCGGGCGCCTCCCAGGTGGTGCGCGCCGCGTAGGCGAGCATGACGTCGCGCGCCAGCGGCACCATGGACCAGCCGTCGGCGGAGATGTGGTGCACCACCATGCCGAGCACGTACTCGGTCTCGCTGATCTCGAAGAGCCGCGCGTGCAGCGGCACCTCGCTGGTGACGTCGAAGGAGACCGAGGCCAGGTCGACCAGGTGCTCCAGCAGCGTCTCCTCGGTCACCCGGTAGGGGGTGAGGTCGGGGACGATCTGCGCCGCCTCCAGCACCACCTGTACCGGGCCGTGCTTGGTCTCCGGGAAGACCGTGCGCAGCGATTCGTGCCGGTCGATGACGTCGATCACGGCCACCTGCATGGCGGCGACGTCGAGCTCGCCGGAGAGCCGGATGGCGACCGGGATGTTGTAGGCGACGTTCGAGCCGTCGAAGCGGTTCAGGAACCACATGCGCTGCTGCGCCAGCGAGAGCGGGACCTCGCTGGGCCGCTCGCGCGGGACGAGCGCCTTGCGCGCGCCGTCGCCCGCCTGCGACTCCACCCGCGCCGCCAGCGCGGAGACGGTTGACGCCTCGAAGAGCGTGCGCACCGGGACCCTGGTGTCCAGCGCGATGCCGAGCCGGGAGGCGACCTGGGTGGCGATCAGCGAGTTGCCGCCGAGGTCGAAGAAGTCGTCGTCGACACCGACCCGGGTGAGCCCGAGCACGTCGCCGAAGATCTGCGCGACGATCTCCTCGATCGGGGTGGTCGGGGCGCGGAATTCGCGCACCTCGAAGACCGGGGCGGGCAGCGCGCGGCGGTCCAGCTTGCCGGAGACGTTCAGCGGGAACTCGTCGAGCACCATCAGCACCGACGGCACCATGTACGAGGGCAGCCTGCGCCGCAGCGCCTCCCTGACCTCGTCGGTGTCGAGCTCGCCTGCCCCGACCAGGTAGGCGACCAGCTGGTCGCCCGCGCCGGTGTCGCTCACCAGCACCGCCGCCTGGCGGATCGCGGGCTGCGCCAGCAGCGCCGCCTCGATCTCGCCGAGCTCGATGCGCTGGCCGCGGAACTTGACCTGGAAGTCGGTGCGGCCGATGTACTCCAGGACGCCTGCGGAGTTCCAGCGCACCAGGTCGCCGGTGCGGTAGAGCCGGGCGCCCGCCGGGCCGAAGGGGTCGGCGACGAACCGCTCGGCGGTCAGGTCGGCGCGGCCCTGGTAGCCGCGCGCGGCCTGCGCGCCGCCCAGGTACAGCTCGCCGGCGACGCCGATCGGGGCCGGGCGCAGCGCGCTGTCGAGCACGTAGGCGCGGGCGTTCCAGACCGGGCGGCCGATCGGCACCGCCGCGCCCTCGGTCCCGTCGACCGTCCACGCGGTGGCGTTCACGGTGAACTCGGTCGGGCCGTACAGGTTCACGACCGTGGCCGGGCTGAGCTTGCGGAACGCCGCGACGGCCGAGCCGGAGAGCGCCTCGCCGCCGACGTAGACCGCGCGCAGCGACGCGCACTCCGCCGCGGGGACGGTGGCGGCGAACATCGAGAGCAGCGAGGGAACGAACGAGGCGACGGTGACCTGGTGCCGCCAGATCACCTCGGACTGGTACAGCGGGTCGCGGTGCCCGTCCGGGACCGCGATCACCATCTGCGCGCCGACCATGAGCGTGGCGAAGAGCTCCCACACCGAGGCGTCGAAGGTGAACGGCGTCTTGTGCAGCACCACGTCGGCGTCGCTCAGGCCGCTCTCGGCGATCTTCCACGCCATCTGGTTGACCAGGGCCGCGTGGCTCACCGCGACGCCCTTGGGGCGCCCGGTGGAGCCGGAGGTGTACAGCACGTACGCCGTGTTCTCCGGGCGCACCGGGCCGAGCCGCTCGGCGGGGTCGAGCGGCGCGTCGGAGTAGCCGTCCAGCTCGACGGTGTCGACCTCGACAACCGGGCAGTCCGCTGCCGAGATGCCGTCGGCCGCGGTGGTCAGCAGCACCGCGGGGCGGGCGCTGGCCAGCACGTACTCGATGCGCTCGGCCGGGTGGTCCGGGTCGAGCGGCACGTAGGCGCCGCCCGCCGTCACCGCGGCGTAGACCGCGACCAGCATGTCGATCGAGCGCCTGATCCCGACCGCGACCAGCGTCTCCGGCCCGACCCCGAGCTCGATCAGCCTGCGCGCCAGCCGGTTCACCCGGCTCGCGAACTCCGCGTAGGTCAGCTCCCCCGCGGCGCCGGAGCCGGGTTCGAAGATCAGCGCGGTGGCGTCGGGGCCGCGGCGCACCGCCGCCTCGAACTGCTCGAGCACGGTGTCGGCCCGCGGCACCTCGTGCTCGGTGCCGGTCCGCTCGACGAGCAGCGCCTGCCGCTCGGCGGGGGCGAGGATCTCGATGTCCCGGATCGGGGTGGTCGCGGAGGCGGTGACGGCGCGCAGCACGCGCAGGAAGCGGCGGTTGAACTCGGCGATGGTCGCCGCGTCGAACAGGTCGGTGGCGTAGGAGAGCGTTCCGGTGATGCCCGCGGGCAGCCCGGCGGCGGTGCGCTGCTCGGTCAGCGTCCAGAGCAGGTCGAACTTGGCGATCGGGAGTTCCAGCTCGTCGGCGCTGACCGAGAGGCCGGGCAGCTCCACCGTGCCGTGCGACAGCTCCTGGAAGGAGAGCATCACCTGGAAGAGCGGGTGCCGCGCCTGCGAGCGGGCCGGGTTCAGCACCTCGACCAGCCGCTCGAAGGGGACGTCGGCGTGCGCGAAGGCGGCCAGGTCGGCCTCGCGCGCCTCGGCGAGCAGCTCGGTGAAGGCGTGCGCGGGGTTCACCCGCGAGCGCAGCACGAGGGTGTTGACGAACATGCCGATCAGGTCGTCCAGCGCCTGCTCGCCGCGGCCTGCGATCGGGGTGCCGACGGCGATGTCGGCGGTGCCGGAGAGCCGGGCGAGCAGCACCGCGAGCGAGGCGTGCACCACCATGAACAGGGTGCTGCCCTCGGCCCGTGCCAGCGCGGCCAGCCCGGCGTGCAGCTCGGCGTCGATCTCGAAGCCGAGCTGGCTGCCCTGGAAGCTCGGGGTCTGCGGCCGCGGCCGGTCGGCGGGCAGGTCGAGCTGGTCGGGCAGCCCGGCCAGCGCCTCCCGCCAGTAGCCGATCTGGCGCGCCATCAGGGAGTCGGCGTCGTCCTCGGTGCCGAGCAGCTCGCGCTGCCACAGCGTGTAGTCGCGGTACTGCACCGGCAGCGGCGCCCAGTTCGGCTCCTGCCCCGCGGAGCGCGCCAGGTAGGCGGCGGCCACGTCGCGGGAGAGCGGGCCGAAGGAGAAGCCGTCGGCGGCGATGTGGTGCACCACGAAGGCGACGGCGTAGTCGCCGGTGCCGTTGTGCGAACCGGCCACGTGGAAGACCCGCACCCGGATCGGCAGCTCGTGCGAGACGTCGAAGCCGACCGAGGCGAAGCGCGCCAGCTCACCGGGGAGCTCGCCCGCCTCGATGCTCTGCACCTCGATGCCGAGGTCGACCTCATCGGCGGGCAGCACCCGCTGGTAGCCGCCGTCGGCGTCCGGGAAGAGCGTGCGCAGCGACTCCTGCCTGGCCACCACATCGGCCAGCGCGGTGCGCAGCGCGGCGACGTCGACGTGGCCGCGCAGCCGCACCACGAACGGCAGGTTGTAGGTGGGCGCCGCCGGGTCGAACTGGTTGATGAACCACATCCGCTGCTGGGCCAGCGAGAGCGGCGCCCGGTCCTGGTGCTGCCGCGCGGTCAGCGCGGGGCGGGCGACCTCGGCCGGAGTGGTGTGCTCGGCGCGGGCCGCGATCCCGGCCACGGTCGGCGTCTCGAAGAGCGCGCGCACCCCGAGCCGGATCCCGAAGGCGGCGCTGATCCGCGCCACCACCTGGGTGGCGACCAGCGAGTTGCCGCCCAGCTCGAAGAAGTTGTCGTCCGCGCCGACCCGCTCCTGGCTGAGCACGTCGGCGAAGATGCCCGCCACGATCTCCTCGGCCGCCGTGCGCGGGGCGCGGAAACCGGCGGCGTCGGCGGTGAACACCGGCTCCGGCAGCCCCCTGCGGTCCAGCTTGCCGCTGGTGTTCAGCGGGAAGGCGGCCAGCACGACGAGCGCGGCGGGCACCATGTAGCTCGGCAGCCGCTCGGCGGCGGTCCTGGTCGCCACCGCGGGGTCGACGGTGGCGCCGGGGGCGGGCACCACGTACGCCACCAGCTGCTGGCCGGTGGCGGTGTCCATCACCAGGACGGCGGCCTGGCTGATCGCCGGGTTGGCCAGCAAGACCGTCTCGATCTCGCCGAGCTCGATGCGCTGGCCGCGGAACTTGACCTGGAAGTCGGTGCGCCCGATGTACTCCAGGACGCCGTCGCCGTTCCAGCGCACCAGGTCGCCGGTGCGGTACATGCGCTCGCCCGGCGCGGCGTAGGGGTTGGCGACGAAGCGGTCCGAGGTCAGGTCGGGGCGGCCGCGGTAGCCGCGGGCGAGCTGGCGCCCGCCAAGGTACAGCTCACCGGGTGCACCGATCGCGGCCGGCCGCAGCCGCCCGTCCAGGACGTAGACCTGGACGTTCCACTCGGGGATGCCGATCGGGACGGTGACCGTGTCGGCGGCGGTGGCCTCCCAGTAGGTCACCGAGACCGCGGCCTCGGTGGGGCCGTAGAGGTTGTGCAGCCCGGCCGAGGAGATCGCGCGCAGCCCGGCCGCGGTCTCCGGGGGCAGTGCCTCGCCGATCACGAACACCGCGCGCAGGGTCGCGATCTGTGCGGCGGTGGCGTGCGCGACGAACACCGTGAGCATCGACGGGACGAAGTCGGTGACGGTGACCTTGTGCCTGGCGATGGTCTCCGCGACGTAGAGCGGGTCGCGGTGCCCGTCGGGGGCGGCGACGACCAGCTCGGCACCCGACATCAGCGGCAGGAAGTAGCCCCACAGCGAGACGTCGAAGGTGGTGGCGGTCTTCTGCAGGTAGACGTCGCGCTCGGTGAGCCGGTACTCGTCCAGCATCCACAGCTGCTGGTTGACGATCGCGTGGTGGGTGACCGCGACGCCCTTGGGGCGGCCGGTGGAGCCGGAGGTGTAGATGACGTAGGCGGTGTTCTCGGGCACCAGCGGCGCCCACCGGTCGTCATCGGTCAGCGGCCCGGCCGGGTAGGTGGAGACGTCGAGGGTGTCCAGCTCGACCCGCTCCACTCCGTCGGGGAGCTCGAGCCCGTCGGTGGAGAGCGTGAGGACCGAGACCGGGTTCGCGCTCTCCAGGATGTAGGCGGTCCGGTCGGCCGGGTGGTCCGGGTCGATCGGCACGTACGCGCCGCCCGCCCGCAGCACCGCGTGCATGCCGATCACCAGCTCCAGCGAACGCCGCATGCCGAGCGCGACCAGCGACTCCGGCCCGACACCCTGGTCGACCAGGTAGCGGGCGAGCTGATTCACCCTGGCGCCGAACTCGGCGTAGGACAGAGCTGTCCCCTCGAAGTGCAGCGCCGTTCGCTCGGGAGTGCGCGCGATCTGCTCGTCCAGCAGCGCGACCAGCGTCGTCGTCGGCACATCCTGCTCGGCGTCGTTCCACTCGACCAGCGTCCGCTCCCGCTCGTCGGCGGTGATCGCGGGCAGGCTCCAGACCTTCGTCCCGGCGTCCGCGGCCAGGAAGCGCTGGAAGAACTCCAGGAACCGGCCGTGGTGGGTGCGGCCCTCGTCGGCGCTGTAGAGGTTGGGGTTGGTCTCGAAGTCGATGTGCGTGTGGCTGCCGGTCGTCGACTGGTAGAAGTTGACGCCCAGGTCCTCGATGCTGCCGGTGGAGAGCACGTTCAACCGGCCGGTCATCTCGCCCAGCACGATCTCGCTGTGGAACAGCATGATGTTGACCCACGGACCGAAGAACTCCGTGGTCACCACGCCGTCGCCGGCCGCGTCGCGGCGGATGTCCTCGTGCCGGTAGCGCTGGTGCCGGAGCGCGCCGGAGACCTCGACCTGGACCCGCTTGAGCAGGTCGGCCACCGTGCTGTCGTACCCGACGGCGAGCCGCAGCGGCACGATGTTCGAGGTCACGCCGCCCGCGCGGCGCATGGCGGCAGTGGTTCGCGCCGTCACCGGGAGGCTGAGGATGACGTCCTCGGCGCCGGTCAGCTGGGCCAGGTAGGCGCCGAAGGCGGCGATGAGCAGCCCGGCCGGGGTGTTGTCGTGCTTGGCGACGGCGGCGGCGAGCAGCTCGTCCTGCTCGTCGGTGAGCGCGGCGCTCGCCACGTTGTTCAGCGCCGACGGCGGGGCGGAGCGGCCGGTGAGGCTGGTCCCCTCCTCCAGGCCGGCGACCCGCGCGGCCCAGTACTCGCGGTCCGAGTCGAAGCGGGAGCTGTCCCGGTAGGCGATCTCGGCGTCGTACAGGGTGCGCAGCGGGGTGGCCTTGGCGGCGGCGGGCTCAGCGCCGCGCGTCTCGGCGGTGTAGAGCTCGGCGATCCTGGCCACGTAGTTGGTGGCGGCGAGGCCGTCCAGCGCGATGTGGTGGATCCGGGTGTACCAGTACCAGCGGTGCTCGCCGAGCCGCAGCGCGGCGGTCTTGATCAGCCGGTCCGCGACGATGTCCAGCGGGCGCGAGTACTCGGCGCGCATCCACTCGGCGGCGGCGGCCGCCGGATCGTCGGCGCCGCGCAGGTCGACGTACTCCTGCTCGGACGAGAGCGAGGGGTCGACGCCCTGCAGCGGCTCGCCGTCGCGCTCGATGATCCGGAGGTAGCCGGAGCCGGTCTCCAGCGAGGCGCTGATGCTGGCCTGCAGCAGCAGCTCGGGGTCGAGGTCGCCGTGCAGATCGACGTACTGCGCGATCGTGACGGGGACCTGCGGGTCGACGTGCTGCGCGTACCAAATGCCCAGCTGAGCAGGCGAAAGCGGGAAGTACTCGACGGCATCTCCCCGAGCGTCACCAGTTTCGTCGTTTCCGCCGAAATCCAGCCGGTCCAACCGTAACCTCGCTTCCGGAACACCGCGTGAGCGCTCCCCGATGACACCCGAAGAGGCGCCCACCCGTCACCGCGGGGCGCCTTCCTTCTCCGGATCCAGTTTCATCTCAATCAGGCAATAATCTTCGTAGGCAATATCTGTCTGCCCCGGTACGCCCGTTACACGGGCGCGAACGCCTCCACCGCATCGATCTCGCTGCTGACCACCGATCCAATCTACCGTCGCCGCGGGGGCCCGACCAACCAATACCCGAACACCGCAGATAGCAATCACCTATCCGCCCCGGCCGGGCGGGTGCGCGGCGTTCAGCGGGCCGCAACGGCAGGTCGCGGCTGTTATCCGGCTCACAGCCGAATCGATAGCCGATCGGATGCCATCCGGCTCACAGCCGGGTGCGGGCGGGGTCGTAGAGGTGTGACTGCACGCACTCGACCGCCGGTGCCAGCGCCCGGCCGACCAGGATCACCGCCGCCTGCCGCAGCCCGGCCTCCTCGACCCGGGTGGCGATATCGGTCAGGGTGCCGCGCAGGATCAGCTGGTCCGGCTGGCTGGCCCGGTAGACCACCGCGGCCGGACAGTCCGGGCCGTACTCCGTCGCCAGTTCGGCCGCCAGCTCCCGCGTTCTGGTGATCGCGAGGTGCAGTGCGAGCGTCGCCCCGGTCGCCGCGAAACTCCGGAGCCGTTCCTTTTCCGGCATGGCCGTCGAGCGCGCCTGCGCGCGGGTGAGCACCACCGACTGCGCCAGCTCCGGCACGGTGAGCTCGGCGCCGAGCGCCGCCGCGGCCGCCGCGTACGCCGGGACGCCCGGGGTCACGTCCCACGGGATCCCCAGCCGGTCCAGCCTGCGCGCCTGCTCGGTGAGCGCGGAGTACACCGACGGGTCGCCCGAGCACAGCCGCGCCACATCACTCCCTCGGTCGTGCGCCGCGCTCATCGTCGCCACGATGGCGTCCAGATCCAGGCGCTGGGTGTCCACCAGCTCGGCGTCCGGCGCGCAGTGCGCGAGCACCGCCGGGTCCAGGTAGGTGCCCGGGTACAGGCAGACCGGGCTGGCGCGCAGCAGCTCCACCGCCCGCACCGTCAGCAGATCCGCCGCCCCCGGGCCCGCGCCGATGAAGTGGACTGTCATGCGGGGCAGTGTAGAGACGGGGCCGCGGCTGCTCCACGACGAGCCGCAATGCCGCGGCCGCCTCGGCGCGGCTCGCGCGGAGCGGTGACCGATCCAGTTTCCAGTCCGGCAAGGCAGCGCGGTATCGCTGCACGATCTCGAACAAGGTGTACAGATCGACCAGGTCACGGTCCGCGAACCGTTTCCGCCAGACCAGCGCCTTCAGCACCACCGCCGCCTCCACGCGGGGGACGGGGGCGCTGAACACGATCTGTTCGCCGCTCGTGTGCAGCCGCACCGCGGCGGCGATCACGATCGGGGGCATCGCGAGCGCCAGGCCGAGCCCGGGTGCTGCGTCGAACGCCCGCCCCGCGATCTGTTCGACTCCGCCGGTGCCGAACGGCACAAGCAGGTCGATGGCCCGGACACCGCTCGGTCCCTCCCTGCGGTAACTGTTGCCCCGAACTGCGTCGTATCCGAGAGCGAGGAGGCGACGGTGCAATTCGGCACCTGTCGCGACCGGGCGGGCGATGCCCGCGTCCGCGTCGGCCGTGGCCCGCACCCTGACCTCCGGCGTGGGGTACGCATGGGCGAGGAGTTGAACCATGTGGCCGCCGATGACGCGGTACTCGGCGGTCGCCGGGTGCAGCGGGGTCGCGGCGTCGGTCAGATCGCGCAGGGCCAGGTAGCCCAGGTCGGCGGCGCGGGAGGTCGAGGCGACGGTGATGCCGGTGCGCTGCTCAGTCATCGAATCGCCCGGCCGCGATCGCCTCGCGCAGCGTGACCGCGGCCTGGTCCGCGTCCGGGCCGGTGCTTGTATGCCCGAGGTCCCACAGGGTGAGCACCGGGTCGGCGAGGAAGTTCGCCGCGGTGCGGAGCACGGTCGGATCCGCGGGAACGACGGTAACCACCGTGGCCTCCCCCGCGCCGCTCGGGACGAGGTCCGCGGCGGTGAGATCGAGGAGTTCGGCGAGATAGGCGAGGGTGGTGACCGGCTGCTGCCACGGCGCGTACTCGTCCGCCGCGGCATCGCCGGAAAGCGCGAGCGGCACACCGCGTCGCGCGGCGAGTGTGGTGATCGATCGGCCCGCCACGACCGGCGGGTCGAGGCCGTACCAGTGCTGGACGAGCCCGCCCGGCCCGGGATACCCGGCGAGTACGGTATCCAGCAGCTCGACGGCACCGAGCCAGCCCCCGGCGGCGCGAACCACCGGCAGCTGCCGCAGCGCCAGCGAAACTGCCTGCTGGGTGAGCCCGGTCCGGGTGGCGATCTCGCGCTGCGGCAGCGGGCTCGTCCGCGCCGCGAGCACCCGGCCCACGGCCCACCGGCCCCACGGCACCCGGCCGCGCCGAGCAGCGGCGGGTGGCTCCCGCCGCTCGACCCGCGACGCACCCGCCACGATCACCGTCGGCGGCGCGGTGGTCACCAGATCGAACGCACCGGCGAGCGCCGCCGACACCACTCGCGGCGACGCGCTCGGCGCGACGAACAGCAGCGCCGGGCCACCGTCCCCCGTCCGCACCCGCGCGGGTGCCAGCCGAGTTGGCACCACACGGACCGCGCGCGTCACGATCCCCACCCCTTCGGGCAGCGCCAGATCCAATCGTTCACGAGAACCCCCCACAACCCGAATACCGGCACGGCCGAGCAGTTCGAGAAGCTCCCGCTCGACTGTCACCGCACCCTCCCACCGGATGATACAAGTTTAGAGCAGAATATCCGGAAAAGCTTGTATACCCAGCTCGGCTCAGGCGGTGGCGTCGAAGTGGGCGATGATCTTGGTGGGGTGCAGCCGGACGACCAGCTCTCCGGGAACCCCGTTCCGCTTCCCGAACTCCTCGGCCCGCTCGGCCCCCATGTAGCGCCCGCCGATCTCGGTGGCGGTGCGGAGCAGCTCGGCGGGGTCGTCGGAGAGGGTGACGGTGCCCTGGATCTGGACCGAGGCGTAGGGGGGCTGCTCGAGGTCGACGCAGAGGGCGATGCGGGGGTCGCGGGCGAAGGCCTTGCCCTTGGCGGTGGCCCGGCCGGTGTTGAAGACCAGGTCGTCGCCGTCGACGACGAACCAGATGGGGGAGACCACGGGGCGGCCGTCGGCGGCGACGAAGGCGACCTTGCCGGTGCGGGTGCCGTGCGCGAGGAAGTCGCGGACCTGGGGATCGCTGAGTGAGGTCATGCGGCCAGCCTAGGAACGGTCCCCGAGACTTCCCAGCAACTCGTCGCGGCTGTGTTCCACCCGGGCGCGGATGGCGGCGACCACCTCGGCGACCTCCGGCCTGCGCAGCGTCTCGTGCCGCGCGACCAGCCAGTACGAGAGCCGCACCACGACCTCGGCGGCGAGCACCCGCTCCAGGTCGGGGTGGCGGTCGGCCATGAAGCAGGGCAGCAGCCCGAGCCCGGCCCCGGCCCTGGTCGCCTCGACGTGCACGAAGACATTGGTCGAGCTCACCGATTCGCGCATGGATGGGACGACGGCGGGCGCCAGATCGAGGTCGTCCACCTGCAGCATGGAGTCGATGAAGTAGACGAGCGGGTAGCGCGCGAGGTCGTCGACGGTGCCGGGGCGGCCGAACTCGGCCAGGTACCCGCGGGAACCGTAGAGCCGCAGGCAGTACTCGCCGAGTTGCAGCGCCTCGGCCCGGTGCACCTGCGGCTGCCCGACCACCACCTCCAGGTCGAGCCCGGAGCGCTGCACCGAGGCGCGGCGGGTCGCGGTGACCAGCTCCACCGAAATGCCCGGGTGCCTGCGCCGCACCTCGGCGACGGCGGGGGCGGCGAGGTAGCCGCTGAACCCGTCGGTCGAGGAGATCCGGACGACGCCCTCCAGCACCCGGTCCGCGCCGCCGCGGTTCAGCGCGCGCACCGCCGCGTCCACCGCCTCGGCGGCGCCGAGCGCCTCCCGGCCCAGATCGGTGAGTTCCCAGCCACCGGCGACCCGATTCAGCACCCGGCCGCCGAGGTCGTGCTCGAGCGCGGCGATCCGGCGCGAGACGGTGGTGTGGTTGAGCCCGAGTTCCTCGGCGGCGGAGACGAATCGGCCGCTGCGGCCGACGGCGAGCAGCACCAGCAGATCGTCGGCGCTCGGCCGCCCCCGACCCGGATTCATGTCTGCATTCTCGCAGATGGGAGCTGCGGTTCTGGGCATTGCGGTGCACGGTTTCGCGCACGAATACTCAGGAAACACTCAGTGTGTGCCCGGTCACAATGCGAGCCGAACCGGGGTGAACGAAGGAGTTTCGATGAGCGTAGGCAGCGCGGCCGGCGATCCCGGCTACGCACCGAGCAACCTCCGGCGGGTGGTGGCCGCCTCGATGGCGGGCACCGTCGTCGAGTGGTACGAGTTCTTCCTCTACGGCACCGCGGCGACGCTGGTGTTCAGCAAGGTGTTCTTCCCGGCTGGCACCAGCGAGCTGGACGCCATCCTCGCCGCCTTCGTCACCTACGCGGTCGGCTTCGTGGCGCGCCCGCTCGGCGGCATCGTGTTCGGCCACTTCGGCGACAAGTACGGCCGCAAGAAGCTGCTGCAGTTCAGCCTGGTCCTGGTCGGCGCGGCCACCTTCCTGATGGGCTGCCTGCCGACCTTCGGGCA
The DNA here is from genome assembly GCF_042669725.1 of Nocardia sp. NPDC057227. Classification (NCBI taxonomy): domain Bacteria; kingdom Bacillati; phylum Actinomycetota; class Actinomycetes; order Mycobacteriales; family Nocardiaceae; genus Nocardia; species Nocardia sp. NPDC057227. The sequence continues at coordinate 117,454 of NZ_JBHUXA010000014.1, forward strand.
GATCGGGTACTGGGCGCCGGCGCTGCTGGTGCTGCTCCGCTTCCTGCAGGGCTTCGCGGTCGGCGGCGAGTGGGGCGGCGCGGTGCTGCTGGTCGCCGAGCACAGCCCGAACCGGGATCGCGGCTTCTGGGCCAGCTGGCCGCAGGCGGGCGTGCCGGCGGGCAACCTGCTGGCGACCGTGGTGCTGCTCACCCTGACCAGCACGCTCTCCGACGCCGCCTTCCTCTCCTGGGGCTGGCGCGTGGCGTTCTGGCTCTCCGCGGTGGTGGTGCTGGTCGGGTACTACATCCGCACCAAGGTCACCGACGCGCCGATCTTCCTGGAGGCGCAGCAGGAGGCCGAGGAGCTGAAGAGCACCTCGTTCAGCGCGGTCGAGGTGCTCAAGCGGTACCCGCGCGGCGTCTTCACCGCCATGGGGCTGCGGTTCGGCGAGAACATCATGTACTACCTGGTGGTCACCTTCACGATCACCTACCTCAAGGTGCAGGTCGGCATGGACACCTCGGACATCCTGTGGTGGCTGCTGATCGCGCACGCGGTGCACTTCGCGGCGATTCCGCTGGTCGGGCGGGCCAGTGACCGGGTCGGCAGGCGGCCGGTGTACCTGGTCGGCGCGATCCTCGGCGGGACGTGGGGCTTCTTCGCCTTCCCGATGATGAACAGCGGGCACCACGTCGTCGTGCTGCTCGCCATCGTGATCGGGCTGGTGTTCCACGCGCTCATGTACGCGGCGCAGCCCGCGATCATGGCGGAGATGTTCCCGACCCGGATGCGGTACTCCGGCGTCTCGCTCGGCTACCAGGTGACCTCGATCGTCGCCGGTTCGCTGGCGCCGATCATCGCGGTCCGGCTGCTCGACACCTTCGACTCCTCGGTGCCGATCGCCGTGTACCTGGCCGTGGCGTGCGCGATCACCGCCATCGCGGTGCTGGTGGCGCGCGAGACCAAGGGCGCCGACCTGGCGCAGATCGACGCCGCCGACGCCGCGCAGCTGGCCGACGAGGCGAAGACCGCGGCGGTGGCCGCCCGATGAGCGCCACTGCGACGGGCCGCGCCGCCGCGACGGGCCGCGCGGGGGCGGCGGGCTACGCCGGGGCGGCGGGCTACGCCACTGCGACGGGCCGCGCCACTGCGACGGGCCGCGCCGGGGCGGCGGGCTGTGCCGGGGCGGCGGGCTGCGCGCGGGCCACGGCGGCGGTGGGCCGCCCGGCCTCGGGATCGCGATGAGCCCGCTGGCCGGGAAGACCGCACTGGTCACCGGCGGGGCGAGCGGGATCGGAGCGGCCTGCGCCCGCGCGCTCGCCGAGCGCGGCGCGCGGGTGACGGTGGCGGACCGGGACGAGACCGGGGCGAAGGAGGTGGCCGCCGAGATCGGCGGCACCGCCTGGGCGGTCGACCTGCTCGACGTCACCGCGCTGGAGACGCTGGAGCTGGCGACCGACATCCTGGTCAACAACGCCGGGGTGCAGCACGTCGCCGCCATACCGGACTTCCCGCCGGAGCGCTTCCGGCAGCTCATGACGCTCATGGTGGAGGCACCGTTCCTACTGGTCAGGGCGGCCCTGCCGCACATGTACCGGAGCGGGGGCGGGCGGATCGTGAACATCTCGTCGGTGCACGGCCTGCGCGCCTCGGCGTACAAGTCGGCCTACGTGACCGCCAAGCACGCCCTGGAGGGGCTCTCGAAGGTCACGGCGCTGGAGGGCGGCCCGCACGGGGTCACCAGCAACTGCGTGAACCCGGGGTACGTGCGGACACCGCTGGTGGACAAGCAGATCGCGGACCAGGCGGCGGCGCACGGGATTCCGGAGCGGGAGGTGGTGGAGAAGGTGCTGCTCACCGAGAGCGCGATCAAGCGGCTGGTGGAGCCGGATGAGGTCGCCGCGCTGGTCTGCTGGCTCGCCGCCGCCGACGCCGGGATGGTGACCGGGGCCTCGTACACCATGGACGGCGGCTGGAGCGCCAGGTAGTCCGGCTCAACCCCCGAGCGCGGTGAGCGCCATCCGGCGCAGCACCGGCCGGGCGCGGGCGGCGGTGGCCCGGCTCGCGCTGTGCGGGGTGGAGTTCATCAGCCCGAAGGCGGCGTGCGCCTGCACCCTGGCGTTCTCCTCGCCGAGGCCGGGGCGCAGCGCGCACAGCACGCCGACCCAGACCTCGACGTAGCGCCGCTGGGCGCGCCGGATCTCCCGGCGCGGCCCGGGCGGGACGGCGTCCAGGTCGCGGTCCTGGATCCGGATGAGCTCCGGCTGACCCAGCGCGAAGTCGAGGTGGAAGTCGACCAGCGCGGCCAGTGCTGCGCCCGGCTCGGCGCCACCGCCCGCCACCGCGCGGCCACCGGCGAGCAGCCGCTCGGATACCTCGGTGAGCAGCTCGATCAGCAGCGCCTCCTTGGAGGCGAAGTGCCGGTACACCGCGGGCCCGCTGATCCCGACCGCGGCGCCGAGATCGTCCAGCCGGACCCCGGCGAAGCCGCGATCCGCGATCAGCCGCCCCCCGGCCCGAAGCAGATCGCTGCGCCGCTGCTGCTTGAGCTGCTCGCGCCGGGTCGGCACCGCGGGCTCGACGGTCACCACGCACCTCCTGTGGACAAAGTCGGTTAATCCAGATTAACCTGAAAAACAGTTAACAGCGATTAACCGACACGAAACGGGATGCACCATGACCGGCACATCGGAGCTCGGGCTCGACAACCGGGCGGCGCACGGCGCGCTCGTCGGCGAGCTGCGCGAGCGGCTGGCCGCGGCGGCAAGGGGCGGCCCGGAGAAGGCGCGGCAGCGCCACCTGGACCGGGGCAAGCTGCTCCCCCGCGACCGGGTGGACCGGCTGCTCGACCCGGGCAGCCCGTTCCTGGAGATCGCGGCGCTGGCCGCCGACGGCATGTACGGCGGCGACTGCCCGGCCGCCGGGGTGATCGCGGGGATCGGCCGGGTGTCGGGGCGGGAGTGCGTGATCGTCGCCAACGACGCCACGGTCAAGGGCGGCACCTACTACCCGATGACCGTGAAGAAGCACCTGCGAGCGCAGGAGATCGCACTGCAGAACCAGCTGCCGTGTATCTACCTGGTCGACTCCGGCGGCGCGCACCTGCCGCACCAGGACGAGGTCTTCCCGGACCGCGAGCACTTCGGCCGGATCTTCTTCAACCAGGCCACGATGAGCGCGGCGGGCATTCCGCAGATCGCCGCGGTGCTCGGCTCCTGCACGGCGGGCGGCGCGTACGTGCCCGCCATGAGCGACGAGGCGGTGATCGTCCGCAACCAGGGCACCATCTTCCTGGGCGGGCCGCCGCTGGTGAAGGCGGCCACCGGCGAGGTCGTCACGGCCGAGGAGCTGGGCGGCGGCGAGCTGCACTCGCGGGTCTCCGGCGTCACCGACCACCTCGCCGAGGACGACGAGGACGCCCTGCGCATCGTGCGCCGGATCGTCGCCACCCTTGGCCCCGCACCCGAATCACCCTGGCAGGTAGCCCGATCGGTGGCCCCGGCAGCGCCGGAGGACGAGCTCTACGACGTGGTCCCGACCGACCTGCGCACCCCCTACGACGTACGCGAGGTGATTTACCGGCTGGTCGACGCCGAGCCGGACGCCCTTGAGCAGAGCAGCTTCGGTGAGTTCAAGGCCGAGTACGGCAAGACCCTGGTCACCGGCTTCGCGCGGCTGCACGGGCACCCGGTGGGGATCGTGGCGAACAACGGCGTGCTCTTCGGCGAGTCCGCCATGAAGGGCGCGCACTTCATCGAGCTCTGCGACAAGCGCAAGATCCCGCTGCTCTTCCTGCAGAACATCACCGGCTTCATGGTCGGCCGCGACTACGAGGCGGGCGGTATCGCCAAGCACGGCGCCAAGATGGTCACCGCGGTGGCCTGCGCGCGGGTCCCCAAGCTGACCGTGGTGATCGGCGGCTCCTACGGCGCGGGCAACTACTCCATGTGCGGGCGGGCGTACTCGCCGCGCTTCCTCTGGATGTGGCCGAACGCGCGGATCTCGGTGATGGGCGGCGAGCAGGCCGCCTCGGTGCTGGCCACGGTGCGCGGCGACCAGCTCGACAGCTCGGGACAGCCCTGGTCCGAGGCGGATCAGGAGGCCTTCAAGGCGCCCATCCGGGAGCAGTACGAAACCCAGGGCAACCCCTACTACTCGACGGCCCGGCTCTGGGACGACGGGGTGATCGACCCGGCCGACACCAGAACGGTGCTCGGCCTGGCGCTCGCGGCCTGCGCGCAGGCACCCCTCGCCCCGGTCTCCTACGGCGTCTTCCGGATGTGACGGCCATGACCTCCCTCTTCGATACCTCCGCCGTCACGGCGTTCGACACGGTCCTGGTCGCGAACCGGGGCGAGATCGCGGTCCGGGTGATCCGCACGCTGCGCGCGCTGGGGCTGCGCTCGGTGGCGGTGTACAGCGACGCCGACGCGGACGCGGCGCACGTGCACGCGGCCGACGTCGCGGTCCGGCTCGGGCCCGCGCCCGCCAGGGAGAGCTACCTGGCCGTCGACCTGGTGGTCGCGGCGGCGGTGCGCACCGGGGCCGGTGCGGTGCATCCCGGGTACGGCTTCCTCTCCGAGAACGCGGCCTTCGCGGCGGCGCTTGAGGCGGCGGGGATCGTGTTCCTCGGGCCGCCCGCGCGCGCCATCGAGGTGATGGGCGACAAGATCACCGCCAAGAAGACGGTGACGGCGTTCGACGTGCCGGTGGTACCCGGTATCGCCGAGCCGGGGCTGACCGATGCGCAACTGCTCGAGGCCGCGCCGGGGATCGGGTTCCCGGTGCTGGTCAAGCCGTCCGCCGGGGGCGGCGGGAAGGGGATGCGGCGGGTCGAGGACCCGGCCGAGCTGCCCGCGGCGCTGGTCAGCGCGCGGCGCGAGGCCGCGGCGGCGTTCGGCGACGACACGCTGTTCCTGGAGCGGTTCGTCACCAATCCCAGGCACATCGAGGTGCAGGTGCTCGCCGACGCGCACGGCACCGTGCTGCACCTGGGCGAGCGGGAGTGCTCGCTGCAGCGCAGGCACCAGAAGGTGATCGAGGAGGCGCCGTCGCCGCTGCTCGACGCGGCGACAAGGGAGCGGATCGGCGCCGCTGCCTGCGCCACCGCGCGCAGCGTCGACTACCGGGGCGTCGGCACGGTGGAGTTCATCGTGTCGGCGGACCGGCCGGACGAGTTCTTCTTCATGGAGATGAACACCCGGCTGCAGGTGGAGCACCCGGTGACCGAGCTGGTGACCGGGGTGGATCTGGTGGAGTGCCAGGTCCGGGTCGCCGCCGGGCAGGCGCTGGTGGTCGCCCAGGGCGATATCGCGCTCACCGGGCACGCCGTCGAGGCGCGGGTGTACGCCGAGGATCCGGGGCGGGACTTCCTGCCGACCGGCGGGAAGGTGCTCGCCGTCGCCGAGCCCGCCGGGGTGCGGGTGGATTCCGGGTTGCGCGCCGGGACGGTGGTCGGGAGCGACTACGACCCGATGCTGGCGAAGGTGATCGCCTACGCCGACGATCGGGGTGCGGCGCTGGCCGGGTTGGATCGGGCGCTCGGCGAGACCGTTGTGCTCGGACTGGGGACCAATGTGGAGTTCCTGCGGTTCCTGCTCGCCGATCCGGATGTGGTGGCCGGGAACTTGGACACCGGGCTGCTGGACCGGCGGGTCGGGGATTTCGCGCCCGCGCAGGTGAGCGACGACGAGGTGGTGGCCGCCGCGGTCGCGGATTGGCTGGCCCTGCAGCCGGGGCCGGGGGCCGGGCCGTGGGCGCAACCGTCCGGGTGGCGGCTGGGCGTTCCCGCGCCGGTCGTGGCGCGACTCGCCGCCGACGGGGTCACCCGCGAGGTGCGGATCACCGGGACACCCGACGCGGCCCGGGTGCGCGTGGACGACGGCCCCGAGCTGACGCTCACCGCGTCAGCGTCCCCGGTCACGGACGCGGGCGCGAGCGGCTACCGCGCGGCACCTACCCGCGGCACGGCACCCATCGGTGGCACGACACTCATCGGTGACACGGCGCGCACCGGTGGCACGACACTCACCGGGGGTGCGGAGCACGCCGGGGGACCGCGGTGGACCGGCGGCACGGCAGCTGTCGCGGGGATACCGGGCGTCACCACCCTCACCCTGACCCTGGACGGCGTCCGGCACGAGTACCTGGTCGCCGCGGACGGCGGGCAGTACTGGCTCGCCGGCCCGGCAGGCACCAGCCACCTGCGGCGCGCGACCTCCACCGCCCTGCGCGGGGCGGGCGCGCACGAGGGCGACGCCGAGATCCGCAGCCCCATGCCGGGTTCGGTGATCGCGATCGGCACCGAGGCCGGTACCACCGTGGCCGCGGGCGACCCGGTGGTCGTGGTGGAGGCCATGAAGATGGAGCACACGCTCACGGCGCCGGTCGCAGGCACCGTCGAGCTCCTGGTGACGCCGGGCACCCAGGTCCGGCTGGACCAGGTGCTCGCCCGCATCACCGCGTCGACGATCGAAGGACTACCCGCATGACCGACTTCCTCGCCACCGGCTCGCTACCGGAGGACTACCGCGACCTGGCCATGACCGTGCGCGAATTCGCCCGCGCCGTCGTCGCCCCGGTCTCCGCCGAGCACGACGCCGAGCGCAGCTTCCCGTACGAGGTGGTGGCGGGGATGGCCGAGATGGGGCTCTTCGGGCTGCCCTTCCCGGAGGAGTACGGCGGCATGGGCGGCGACTACTTCGCGCTCTGCCTGGCCCTGGAGGAGCTGGCCAAGGTCGACCAGAGCGTCGCCGTCACGCTGGAGGCCGGGGTCTCGCTCGGCGCCATGCCGATCTACCGGTTCGGCACCGAGAAGCAGAGGCAGCACTGGCTGCCGCAGCTCACGAGCGGCCGCGCGCTCGCCGCCTTCGGGCTCACCGAGCCCGGCGCGGGCAGCGACGCGGGCGGGACGAAGACCACCGCCGTTGTCGACTCCGGCGAGTGGGTGATCAACGGAAGCAAGCAGTTCATCACCAACTCCGGCACCGACATCACCCGGCTGGTCACCGTCACCGCTGTCACCGGGACCACCGGCGGCAAGAAGGAGATCTCGACCATCCTGGTCCCGGCCGACACCCCCGGCTTCGTCGCCGGGCCCGCCTACGACAAGGTCGGCTGGAACGCCTCGGACACGCACCCGCTGAGCTTCACCGACGTCCGCGTTCCGGAGGAGAACCTGCTCGGCGAGCGCGGCCGCGGCTACGCCAACTTCCTGCGCATCCTGGACGAGGGGCGGATCGCCATCGCCGCGCTCGCCGTCGGCGCGGCCCAGGGCTGCGTGGACGAGAGCGTCAGGTACGCGGGCGAGCGGGACGCCTTCGGCAAGCCGATCGGGCGCAACCAGGCCATCGCCTTCAAGATCGCCAGGATGGAGGCGCGGGCGCACACCGCGCGCACCGCCTACTACGACGCCGCCGCGCTCATGCTGGCGGGCAAGCCGTTCAAGAAGCAGGCGTCGATCGCGAAGATGGTGGCAGGCGAGGCCGCCATGGACAATGCCAGGGACGCCACGCAGATCTTCGGCGGCTACGGTTTCATGAACGAATACACGGTCGCTCGGCACTACCGGGACAGCAAGATCCTGGAGGTCGGCGAGGGGACGACGGAGGTTCAGTTGCTGTTGATCGCCAGGGAACTCGGCCTGTGAGCGCGCCGCGGCGGGTCACCCAGCGCGGGCTCTGGTTCGAGGAGTTCGAGATCGGCGTGATCTACGAGCACCGGCCGGGGCGCACCGTCACCGAGGCGGACAACGTCCTCTTCACGACGCTCACCATGAACACCCAGGCGCTGCACCTGGACGCCGCCTTCGCCGACGCGCAGCCGCCGTTCAACCAGCGGCTGGTGAACTCGATGTTCACCCTCTCCACGCTGATCGGGCTCTCCATCGCGCAGCTCACCCAGGGCACCCTGGTCGGCAATCTCGGTTTCTCCGAGATCGCCTTCCCGAAGCCGGTCTTCCACGGCGACACGCTCTACGCCGAGACCGTCGTCACCGAGAAGCGGCTCTCGAAGAGCAGGCCGGGCGAGGGCATCGTGACCCTCGCGCACACCGGCTACAACCAGCACGGCGACGTGGTCGTCACGGCTGTGCGGAAGACCCTCGTTCGCACGAAGGAGACAGCGGCATGACCGACGTGACCGGCCCGGGGTGGCTCTTCTGCCCGGCCGACCGCCCCGACCGCTACGCCAAGGCGGCCGCCGCCGCGGACGTGGTGATCCTCGACCTGGAGGACGCGGTCGCCGCCGCCGACAAGGAGTCGGCGCGGGAAGCCCTGCTGAACACGCGGCTCGATCCGGCGACGACCGTGATCCGGATCAACGGCGCCGACACCGAGCACTACGCGGCCGATCTCGGTGCGGTGCACCGCACCGACTACCGCTCCGTCATGCTGCCGAAGGCCGAGTCGCCGGAGCAGCTGCGCGCACTCGACGGCTTCGACGTGATCGCGCTGATCGAATCGCCGCGCGGCGCGCTGGCCAGTGAGCGGATCATGGTCGAGCCGAACGCCGTCGGCATCATGTGGGGCGCGGAGGACCTGGTTGCCGCGCTGGGCGGGCAGTCCACCCGGCGACCGGACGGGAGCTACCGCGACCTGCCGAGGCACCTGCGCTCGAGCACGCTGCTCGCGGGCAAGGCGGCGGGCAAGTTCGCCCTCGACGGGGTGTACCTGAACATCCCCGACCTGGACGGGCTGCGCGAGGAGGCACTGGACGCGGTGGCCGTCGGCTTCGACGCCAAGGTCGCCATCCACCCGAGCCAGATCCCGGTGATCCGCGGCGCCTACGCGCCGTCGCCGGAGGATCTGGACTGGGCGCGCCGGGTCCTTGCCGAGGTGCCGAACCATCGCGGCGTCTTCCAGTTCGACGGCCGGATGGTCGACGGGCCGGTGCTCCGGCATGCCGAGCAGATCGTGCGCCGTGGCGGCGCCGCGAGCGACTGAGGAGACAGCAGTGGAACCACAGTGGGTGCCGACCGAGCGCGATATCGCCGCCGCGCGGATCACCGATTTCGCCCGGTTCGCCGGGGCGCGGGCCGGGCGCGAGTTCGACGGCTACCCGGCGCTCTGGCAGTGGTCGGTGGACGACCTGCCCGGCTTCTGGCACACGCTGTGGGACTACTTCCGGCTCGGCGAGATCGGCGGCGAGGTGCTGGCGAGCCGGGAGATGCCCGGCGCGCAGTGGTTTCCCGGCACCAGGATCAACTACGTCGACCAGGTGGTCCGCGCACTGAACCCGGAGCGTCCGGCGATCGTGCAGATCACCGAGGAGCACGCGCCGCGCGAGATCTCCTGGGCCGAGCTGATCGACGACACCGCCGCCTTCGCGCGCACCCTGCGCGGGCTCGGCGTCGGCCCCGGCGACCGGGTGGCCGGGTACCTGCCGAACATTCCCGAGGCGATCGTGGCCTTCCTCGCCACCGCCAGCATCGGCGCGGTGTGGAGCGCGTGCGGCCAGGACTACTCGCCCAAGGCCGCGCTGGACCGGCTCGGGCAGCTGGAGCCGGTGGTGCTGGTGGCCGCCGACGGCTACGCCTACGGCGGCAAGACCCACGACAAGCGGGCGGATCTGGCCGCGGTGCGGGCCGGGCTGCCGACGCTGCGCGGCACCGTCGTCGTGCCCCGGCTGGGGCTGCCGGTCGATGACGGCACCCCGTGGGCCGACGCCGTCGCGATCACCGAGGCGCAGCCGCCGGTGATCACCACCGAGCCGGTCGGCTTCGACCACCCGCTCTGGATCGTCTTCTCCTCCGGAACGACCGGGCTGCCGAAGGGCATCGTGCACGGCCACGGCGGGGTGCTGCTCGAGCACCTGAAAGCCGTCGCGCTGCACGCCGACATCGGCCCCGACGACACCTTCTTCTGGTACACCAGCCCGAGCTGGATGATGTGGAACTTCCAGGTGGCCGGGCTGCTCACCGGCGCAACCGTGGTCACCTACGACGGCAGCCCCACGCACCCGGACCCGGGCGCGCTCTGGCGGATCGCCGCCGAGACCGGAAGCACCGTGCTCGGCACCAGCCCCGGCTACGTACTGGCCTGCATCAAGGACGGGCTGGTGCCGCGCACCGCGTTCGACCTCTCCGCGCTGCGCACGGTCGGCATCACCGGCTCCTCGCTGCCGCCAGCCTCCTCGGAGTGGATCGGCGCGAACGCCGGTGACCACGTGCAGGTCTCGTCGATCAGCGGCGGCACCGACGTGGTGAGCGCCTTCGCCGGCGGCACCCGCACGGTGCCGGTGTGGCCGGGCGAGCTCTCCGCGCCGTACCTCGGGGTCGCGCTGGAGGCCTTCGACCCGGACGGCAAATCGGTGCGCGACGAGGTCGGCGAACTGGTGGTGACCGAGCCGATGCCGTCCATGCCGGTGCGGTTCTGGAACGACCCGGACGGCCACCGCTACCACGACGCCTACTTCGACACCTTCCCCGGCGTCTGGCGGCACGGCGACTGGATCACGCGCACCGGGCACGGCAGCGTCGTGGTGCACGGCCGCTCGGACTCCACGCTGAACCGGCACGGCATCCGGATGGGCAGCGCCGACATCTACCAGTCGGTGGAGCGGCTGCCGGAGATCACCGAGGCGCTGGTGATCGGCGTCGAGCAACCGGACGGCGGCTACTGGATGCCGCTCTTCGTCACCCTGGCCCCCGGCGCCGACCTCACCGACGAGCTGCGCGCCCGGATCGCGAGCACCATCCGCACCGAGGTCTCGCCCAGGCACGTGCCGGACGAGGTGATCGTCGCGCCCGGCATCCCGCACACCCGCACCGGCAAGAAGCTCGAGGTGCCGATCAAGAAGCTTTTCCAGGGGGCGGAGGCGGGGCGGGTGGTCGAGCGCAGCGCGGTCGACGACCCGGAGCTGCTCGACTGGTACGCCGGGCAGCGGCCGTCCGCGAAGTGAGCCGCGGGCGGCGGATCCGGTCGGCGCATCGGCGGGCAACCGGGGGCCGTACCGATACCATGTCGGCATGAGTGTCGACAATCGCCGCAGCACGCGCAAGGCGGTCACCGGCGACCCGGCACCTCGGGAGATCCGGCGGCGGCCGAAGAACCGGCGCGCCCAGATCGCGGCGACCTCGGCGGCCGCCTTCGGCTCGCTCGGCTACCACGGCGTCAGCATGGAGGACATCGCCACCGCGCTGGGCATCAGCTCCGCCGCGCTGTACCGGCACTACCCCAGCAAATACGCGCTCTTCCAGGAGGAGCTGCTCCGGGTCGGCGGCGCCATGACCGCGGCGGTGCGGCTGCCCGACGACCTCACCGATGCGCCCCCGCGCACCCGGCTCGAGCACGTGCTCGAGGCGCTGATCAGCACCACCATCGAGAACCGTCCCACGGTCACCCTGGTGCGCTGGGAGGGCCGCTACCTGGAGCCGGACGATCTGGCGCTGCTGAACGCGCAGCAGTTGACGGTGCTGCGCGCGCTCGGCACCCAGGTGGCCGCGCTGCGCCCCGAGCTCTCCGAGACCGATGTCCGGGTGCTCTGCATCGCCATCCTGAGCGCCGTCACCAGCATCGCCGACCACCACGCCGCGCTGCCGGTGAAGACCATCCAGCGGCTGCTGAGCAGCGCGGCCATCGCGCTCGCCGCCGTCCAGCTTCCGCCCGCGGTCGCCACCGAGCTGCCCGCACCGGTCGAGATCCCGGCCTCGTTCAAGCACGAGCTGCTGCTGCGCAAGGCGGTCGAGCTCTTCCACGCGCGCGGCTACCCGAACGTCAGCGTCGAGGAGATCGCGACCGCGGCCGGGCTCTCCGCCGCCTCCGCGGTCTACCGCTTCTACCGGGGCAAGAGCGACCTGCTCGCCGCCGCCTTCCGGCGCGCGGCGGACCGGGTCTCCGGCGCCGTCGGCCCGGCGGTCGCGGCGAGCACCGACAGTGCGGACGCCCTGGATACGCTGATCAGGCAGTACGTGGCAGGCTCCTTCGCCGAGCGCGCGCTGACCTTCGTCTACTACACCGAGTTCCAGCACGTGCCCGCCGATGAGCGCACGGTGCTGCGCAATATCCAGCGGCTCAGCGTCGAGGAGTGGGCCCGGCTGGTGCGCGACGTGCGCCCCGAGCTCAGCTCCGCCGAGACCCGCTTCCTGGTACACGCCGCCTTCGCCCAGGTGGTAGATCTCGGCCGGGCCTTCGACACCGACCCGGCCGGCTCGCCGGAGCGGGTCTGCCTGCTCATGCGGGCCATCCTCTTCGGGGCCTGACTCAGCTCTCCAGCGGGAACGAGTGGTGCTCGTGCGCGATCAGCCAGCGGCCGCCCTCGTGCCGTAGCCCGAGCGTGATGCGCAGGCGGCGGTCCGGGTGCGCGCGCAGCTCGTCCGGGGTGGCGCAGTACAGCAGGGCGTGCGCGAAGGCGACGTCGGCGCCTGCGGTGACCTGGAGCTCGACAATCTCGAAGCGGGCGCCGCTCGCGATGAACTCGAAGAACGGCGGCCAGGACGCGCGGTACTCGGCGGCGCCGCGGACGCCGTTCTGCGGCGGCGGGACGTCGAACATGACGATGTCGTCGGTGTGGTTCGCCAGGGTGGCCGCGAGATCGCGGGCCTGGATGGCTGCCACCCAGTTCTCGATCACGGTGCGGATCTCGTTCTCGGACATGGTTCTCCCTTCCTCCCCTGTTCCGACGTGGCGGGCCGCCCGGATTCATCGGCGCTGGAGCGGGAACATCCGGGCCGCTCCCCCGGTTGCGACCCGAGGGGTATCGACGACGAGAGGATCTCAGATGAGCACCGATGTGGAGTCCCGACCGGCCGATGCGTCCGGCACCTTCGCGCTCGGCGGCGACCTGCCGGTCAACCGGCTCGGATACGGCGCCATGCAGCTCACCGGCGATGGCGTCTGGGGTGACCCGCGCGACCCGGCGGAGGCGGTGCGGGTGCTGCGCCGCGCCGTCGAGCTCGGCGTGAACTTCATCGACACCGCCGACTCGTACGGGCCGTTCGTCAGCGAGCGGCTGATCCGCGAGGCGCTGCACCCCTACGCCGACGACCTGGTGATCGCCACCAAGGGCGGGCTCACCCGCTCCGGGCCCGGCGACTGGCGGCCGGTCGGCCGCCCCGAGTACCTGCGCCAGCAGACCGAGCTGAGCCTGCGCCACCTCGGCGTCGACCGGATCGACCTCTACCAGCTGCACCGGATCGACCCGAAGGTGCCGCTCGCCGACCAGCTCGGCGAGCTGGCGCTGCTCCGCGCCGAGGGCAAGATCCGGCACATCGGGGTATCCCAGGTGAACGTCGCGCAGCTGCGCGAGGCGCGCGAGATCGCGCCGATCGTCTCCGTGCAGAACCTGTACAACCTGGCGAACCGGGCGGACGAGGAGGTGCTGGAGTACGCCGAGGCGGAGAACATCGCCTTCATCCCGTGGTTCCCGATCGCCACCGGCCAGCTGGCCAGGCCGGGCGGGCCGCTGGACGCGATCTCCGCCGAGCACGGGGCAACGCCAGCCCAGCTGGCGCTGGCCTGGCTGCTGCGGCGCTCGCCGGTGGTGCTGCCGATTCCGGGCACCTCGACGGTGGCGCACGTGGAGGAGAACATCGCGGCGGCCGGGATCACGCTCTCCGACAGCGAGTTCGAGACGCTCAGCAACGCCGCGTAGGGGCGGCGACGCCGTGCTTGCGCTCGGCGCGGTCACGGGCCGTAACCCGGCGCCGCCCCTCATGCGGCGCCGGGTTCGGGCCGCTCAGGCTCGGGCGGTGTCCCGGTAGGCGCCGTACGTGAAGGCCGCGGCGGCCAGGAACTGCCTGCATCCGGCGCCGTGCCCGGCGTGCACCGCCAGCACGAAACGGGCCCGCGCGGCGTCGAGCGGCGGCGGCTCGGCGGCGCAGTCGCGGCTCTGCATCAACCACAGTTCGCGGGTATCCGGCGCGAGTACGTCCATGGTCCACCTCCGATGTTGCTCGATGTGTGCACCCGGCGCCGTGGTGGCGCGGGAGGAGCCGGGGGCGGCTGGATCGGACCGCGCGCGGGCTCCGGTCGAAAAGGGCGTCCACCGAAAGGGTTCGGGCACAACCCCCGGCACCGGGTGCGCTTTCAAGGGTGCCTGCGGCGAGTACGCGCAAACCAGTCCCGAATACGGTAATTGCGAGTACTTTTCGCTTGTAAGGACCGGTTGCGGACGAGGCGGCACCTATGCTCGAAGTCGACTGGAGGGGTGAACACGTCAAGGCGCTGCGCGCGGCAATGCGACGCAGCCGTTACGAGTTCGCCCGTCTGGTGGGAGTGACACCACGCACCGTGGGGTTGTGGGAGAACGGCCGCACCACGCGGATGCACGATGCGAGCAGGCGCTTGCTGGATCGGGTGCTGGCCGAGGCGGACGCCGAGGCGATGGCCCGGTTCACGCAGGCAATCGCCGAACCGGAACCCAAGCTCGAAAGCGGGCTCGACAAGGAAGTCGAGGACGACGTGAGAAGGCGTGAACTACTGACCTATGCCGGTGTCGGAATCGCCGGCCAGGCCGCGGCGCTCGTCGCCGCGGAACCCGAACGCATGCTCGCGGCGCTGGACGCGGGCTCGATCAGCGAGCGCAGGCTGGTGGTGCTCGAGGAGACCGCCACCCACCTCGGCACCCGCGCGGTGCAGGTGCCGCCGCGCGAACTGCTGCCAGGTGCGCTGGAGCAGTTCCGCATCGTGCGCGGCTGTCTCGCCGAGCGGCAGACCACAGCGGCCCAGGCCAGGCTGGTGCGCACCGCGGGACGGCTGGCGACCGTCGTCGGCGAGATTCTCTTCAACGATGGGCATTTCGGCCAGGCCAAGATGTGGTACACCACCGCCGCGCACGCCGCGCAGGACATCGGTGACCGCTACACCGAGGACATCGCCCTGGCAGGCGCGGGCTACCTGCCCACCTACAGCGACCGTCCGCGCGACGTGCTCTCGCTGCTCGCGCCGCGGCTCGCGCAGAACCCGGACCGCGGGCCCGCCACCGCCTGGCTCTGGAGCCTGGCCGCGCGGGCGCACGCCGAACTCGGCGAAGCCGCCGATTTCGCGCGCTGCATCGACCGGGCCGCGGGCGCGCTCGCGGTGGCGAAGCCGGAGGAGATGCCGCTCGGCATCTTCTCCTTCCGGCCGGAGAAGCTCGCCTTCTACCGGGCCATCGGCTCGGCCCGGCTCGGCCTGGTCGACCAGACCGAGCAGGCCGCCGCCGAGGCGCTCGCCGCCTACGACCCGTCCGAGACCATGGAGCCCGCGCTGGTGCGCTTCGAGCACGCCACCGCGCTGCTCGCCGGGGGCGAGGTGGACGAGGCCTGTGCCGTCGCCACCGCCGCCATCACCGGGCACAACACCTACGTCGGGCTCACCGTCGCCAAACGCGCCCGCCGCTTCGACTCCACCCTCGGCACCCGCCGAGGTGGGGCCGTCACCGAATGGCGCGACCGCATGACCACCGCCACCGGCGACCGGCGGGCGTGACCGTTCGCCCTCGAACAAGCGGCGAACCGGGACCGCCGGGCCTGGCTCGAACCGGCCCGCGAGCGAAGAGCCGGACGTAATTAGTGGGGTCGGGGCGCGCGGGCGGAAGGGGGATGTGGCCCGCGCGCCCCGCATTCGGGTGGATCAGGGGGCGTTCATGGCGGTGATGAGGGAGTTGGGGCGCATGTCGAGCCAGTGGGTCTCGACGTAGTGCAGGCATTCGCGGCGGGCGGCGGCGCCGTGCGCGACGGTCCAGCCGCCGGGGACGGCGGCGAAGACGGGCCAGAGGGAGTGCTCGCCCTCGTCGTTGATCAGGACGTAGAACTGGGCATCGTCGTCGTCGAAGGGGTTGTTCATCGGGTACGAACTTTCTGCCGGAGGAACGGGGTGTCGGGGGTCTACGGGTGCCGCGTCCAGAGGTCGGCCAGGACGTGGCCGATGCGGGAGAGCGCCGGTTCGGTGGTCATGTTCCAGTGCGTGGCGGGGACCGCGTGGTTGTGCACGGTGCCGTCGACGGCGCCCGCCCAGCCCGAGGCGCCGGTGGCGCCGGTGGGGTCGTCGAGTGCGGCGGTGAAGTAGACGAGGTCGCCCTTGTAGGAGCGGGGGCGGTAGCCGGCGACCAGGTCGAGGGAGCGGACGCCCGCGTCGAGGACGCGGTGCAGGCGGTCGGCGCCGAAGGAGGCGAAGGGTTCGGGGAGGTCGCCGAGGCGGGTGGCGAGGTCACCCAGGGTGACCGGGGCCGGGTCGCCCGGGGTGGCCGGAGCGCGGTCGCCGGGGGTTGCCGGCGCGGAGCCGGACGGTGCGCCGGCGACCTCTTGGCCCCCGGAAGCGGCGGCCGAGCCGACGGTCAGGCTCGCGGCCTGCGCGCCACCGAGCAGACCGCCCAACAGGTCACCGACGACGACAGACCCGTCCCGCTCGGCGGGCACCTCGAGCGAGCTGTCCATCATGCCGAGCAGGGCGACCTGCTGACCGCGATCCTGCAGCGCGACCGCGACGGCGTGCGCGAGCACCCCGCCGAGCGACCAGCCGAGCAGGTGGTACGGCCCCTCCGGCTGCACGGCGCGGATCTCATCGACGCAGCGCGTCGCCCACTCGGTGATCGAACCGGGCAGCTCCGGCTCGCCGGCGAGCACCGGCGACTGCAGGCCGTAGAGCGGCCGCTCCCGGTCCACGTGCGCGGCCAGCCCGGCGAACGACCAGGCGATGCCGCCGGCCGGGGCGAAGCAGAAGAGCGGCTCCGCGTTGCCGCCCGCGCGCAGCGGGAGCAGCACCTCGTAGGCGACCTCGCGGTCGACCCGCCCGCGCCCGGCCCGGTGCGCGGCGATCCGCTCGGCCAGCCCGCCCGGGGTGGGTGCGGCGAAGAGCCAGACCACGGAGACGGTCTCGCCGAGCTCGGCCGCCAGCCGCCCGGCCAGGGTGGTGGCGAGCAGCGAGTTGCCGCCGCGCTCGAAGAAGTTGTCGGTGGTGCCGATCCGCTCGGCGCCGAGGACGTCGGCGAAGGCGGCGCAGACGGTCTGCTCCAGCTCCGTCGCGGGTGCGGCGAACTCGGCGGCGCCGAGTTCGGGGGCGGGTAGCGCGGCCCGGTCCAGCTTGCCGTTGGCGGTGAGCGGCAGCCGGTCGAGCGGGATCAGCACCGCGGGGACCATGTAGCCGGGCAGCCGCTCGGCCAGCGCGGCGCGCAGCTCGGCCGGGTCGACCGTGTCGGCCGCGTAGTACCCGGCGAGCAGGGTGTGCTCACCGGCGCCGTGCGCGAGCACCGCCGCCGCGCGCACCCCTGGCTGCGCCAGCAGCGCGTGCTCGATATCGGCGAGCTCGATCCGGTAGCCGCGCACCTTGACCTGGAAGTCGCGGCGCTCCAGGTACTCCAGCTGCCCGTCGGCGTTCCAGCGCACCAGGTCGCCGGTGCGGTAGAGCCGCTCCCCCGGCCCGCCGAACGGGTCGGCGACGAACCGCTCGGCGGTGAGTTCGGGGCGGGCGTGGTAGCCGCGGGCCAGCTGCGCACCGGCCAGGTACAGCTCGCCGGTGACGCCGATCGGGACCGGGTGCAGCCGGTCGTCGAGGACGTGCACCCGCGACCCCGCCTCCGGCGTGCCGATCGGGGTGACCGGGCCGGGCAGCCCGGAATCGGTGCGGTAGCGGGTGATCGAGACCGCGGCCTCGGTGGGGCCGTAGAGGTTGTCGATCCGGGCCGCGGTGAGCGCGGCGACCCGGCGCACGGTGGCGGCGGGCAGCGCCTCACCGATCACCAGCAGGCGGCGCAGGGTCGCGGGCAGCGGTGCGGCGCCGGTGGTCTCGGCGAGCATGGCGAGCAGCGACGGGACCAGGGTCACGGTGGTGACGCCGGTGCGCTCGATCAGGTCGAGCAGGCCGCGCGGGTCGCGCTGGACGTCCCGCGGGGCGAGGACCAGGCGGGCGCCGGTGCGCGGGGCCAGCCAGAACTCCCAGACCGAGAGGTCGAAGGCGGCGGAGGTGGTGAGCAGGGCTGCGTCCTCGGCGCCGAGGCGGTATTCGGACCGCATCCACTCCAGCTGGTGCGTGACGGCGGCGTGCGAGACCGCGACGCCCTTCGGCGTTCCGGTGGAGCCGGAGGTGAAGATGACGTACGCCGGGTGCTCCGGGCGGAGCGGGGCGGTGCGCTCGTCGTCCCGCAGGGCGGCGCTGGACAGGGCGAACGGGCGCGCCTCGGCGACGGCCACGTTCAGCACCTCCCGTTCGCCGGGAAGGGGGTGCGGCCAGGCGGCCGAGGTCAGTACGAGCCGCGGGGCGGCGGCCGCGAGGACGGTGGCGGTCCGCTCGGCCGGGTGCGCCGGGTCCAGCGGGACGTAGGCGGCGCCCGCCGTGACCACCGCGTACATCGCGACCACCAGGTCGACTCCGCGCGGAAGCGCAAGCGCGACCAGCGTTTCCGGGCCGATGCCGCGGCTCGTGAGCAGCCGGGCCAGCCGGTTCACCCTGGCGGCGAACTCGGCGTAGCCGAGCGTGAAGGCGCCGTCGACCAGCGCGACCGCCTCCGGCGTCCGGCGCACCTGCTCCTCGAAGCCGGTGACAAGGGTGGCCGGGCCGGGCAGCGAGCGATCCGGCCGGTTCCAGGTGTGCAGCAGCCGCTCGCGCTCGGCGGCGTCCAGCAGCGGGATGTCGCCGACGGGGAGCCGCGGCTCCGCGCAGACGGCGTCGAGCAGCCGGTGCAGCCGGCCGGCGAACCCGGCGACCGTGGATTCGTCGAAGAGCGCGGTCGCGTAGGTGAGCGAGGCCGCGAGCCCGGCGGGCGTCCCGTCCGGGTGGTAGCGGTCGGTGATCACCAGGTGCAGGTCGAACTGCGACACCTCGGAGGCGATGTCGAGCGCGCCGACCCGCAGCCCGGCCAGCTCCAGATCGGCCTCGGCCTGATTGTGGAAGGAGAAGCCGACCTGGAAGAGCGGGTGCCGCGCGGTGGAGCGCTCCGGGTTGAGCACCTCCACCAGCCGCTCGAACGGCACGTCGGCGTGCGCGAAGGCGGCGACGTCGGCTTCGCGAACCCGGGTGAGCAGGTCGAGGAACGGGTCGGCGGCGCGCACCTCGGCCCGCAGGACCAGGGTGTTCACGAACATGCCGACCACGTCGTCGAGCTCGGCGGCGCCGCGCCCGGCGACCGGGGTGCCGACGGCGATGTCGGCGGTGCCGGAGAGCCGGGCCAGCAGGGTGGCCCAGGCGGCGTGCAGCACCATGAACAGCGTTGCCCCGCGCTGCCTGCCGAGCTCGGCGAGGCGGCCGTGCAGCCCGGCGTCCACGGTGAAGTCGAGGTGCCTGCCCCTGGTGGAGACCACCGGGGGGCGCGGGCGGTCGGCGGGAAGGGTGAGCTGGGCGGGCAACTCGGCCAGGGTCTCCCGCCAGAAGGTGAGCTGGCGGGTGACCAGCGAGCCGGGATCGTCCTCGGCGCCGAGGGTTTCGCGCTGCCAGCGGCTGAAGTCGGCGTACTGCACCGGGAGCGGGGTCAACGCCGGTGCGGCGCCGGAGCGGCGGGCCGCGTAGGCGAGCACGAGGTCGCGGGCGAGCGGGGCCAGCGACGAGCCGTCGGCGGCGATGTGGTGCACGACGACGACGAGCACATGCTCCACGGGCGCGTCGGCCTGCGCCGCATCGGCAGCGGCGGTGACCGGCGGCAGCCCGGGGCCGGCGGCGGCGGGTTCGGCGCGCACCGGGGCAGCACCGATGACGGCGAAGAGCCGGGCGCGGACCGGGACGGCGGCGGTGACGTCGAACCCGGCGCCGATGAAGTCGCCCGCGGCGGCGAGCAGGTCGTCGGCGGTGACCGGGATCGGGGTCAGCACCGGCCGCCCGGACTCGGCGGTGGGCAGCACCACCTGCACCGGCCCGGATTCGGTGTTCGGGTACACCGTGCGCAGCGTCTCGTGCCGCTCGACGACATCGGCGACGGCGGCGTCGAGCGCGGCGATGTCGAGGTCGCCGCCGAGCCGCACCGCGAGCGGGATGTTGTAGGCGGTGGACTCCGGATCGAGCCGATTCAGCAGCCACATGCGCTGCTGGGCCAGCGAGAGCGGGATCGGGCCGGTCTGCTCCCGCCGGACCAGCGCGGGCGCGGAAGCACCGTCGGCGGCGCCGAGTTCGGCGGCGAGCGCGGCGACCGTCGGGTGCTCGAAGACCAGGCGCACCCCGACCCGGGCGCCGAGCCGGGCGGCGAGCCGCGCGGCCAGCTGGGTGGCGGTGAGCGAGTTGCCGCCGAGCGCGAAGAAGTCGTCGTCCAGCCCGGCCCGCTCCAGGTCGAGCAGCTCGGCGAAGACCTCGGCCACCGCGTGTTCGGCGGCGGTGCGCGGGGCGCGGAACTCGGCGCCGCGGAACTCGGGCGCGGGCAGCGCCTTCCGGTCCAGCTTGCCGACCGGAGTGAGCGGCAGCGCGTCGAGC
The DNA here is from genome assembly GCF_042669725.1 of Nocardia sp. NPDC057227. Lineage (NCBI taxonomy): Bacteria > Bacillati > Actinomycetota > Actinomycetes > Mycobacteriales > Nocardiaceae > Nocardia > Nocardia sp. NPDC057227. Next base: position 137,745 of record NZ_JBHUXA010000014.1, read on the forward strand.
ACGGTGATCGAGGCGGGCACCATGTACCCCGCCAGCGAGCGCCCGGCGTGCGCGGTGAGCTCGGCGATGTCGACGGTGTGGCCGGGTGCGGGCACCACGTAGGCGACCAGCGCGGTGTTCCCGGACGGGTCCGGGTGCCCGAGCGTGACGGCGGTGCCGACCGACCCGTGCGCGGTGAGCACCGCGTCGATCTCGCCCAGCTCGATGCGCAGCCCGCGCACCTTCACCTGCTGGTCGGCGCGGGCCGCGTAGCGCAGCCCGCCGGTCGCGGTCCAGGCCACCAGGTCGCCGGTGCGGTAGAGCCTGCCGCCCGCGGGGCCGTAGGGGTCGGCGACGAAGCGGTCGGCCGAGAGCCCGGGCCGTCGGTGGTAGCCGCGCGCGAGCCCGGGGCCGCGCAGGTACAGCTCGCCGACCACGCCGACCGGGACCGGCCGCAGCCTGGCGTCGAGGACCAGCGCGGACATGCCGTCGATCGGCGCGCCCATATCGAACGGCTCGCCCGCGCGCAGCGGGGCGCTGATGCTGGTGATGATGGTGGTCTCGGTGGGGCCGTAGGTGTTGTGCAGCGCGCGGCCCGGCGCCCAGCGGTCGACCAGGTCGCGGCCGTACGCCTCGCCGCCGACGGTGAGGTGCGCGAGGCCGGGCAGCTGCTCCGGGTCGATGGTGCGCAGCACCGCGGGGGTCAGGAAGGCGTGCGTGACCCCGGCGCGCCGGGCGAGCGCGGTGAGCTCGGCCCCGCCGTACACCCCGGCGGGCGCGATCACCAGCCTGGCGCCCGCGGCCAGCGCCAGCAGCAGCTCGAGCATGGAGGCGTCGAAGCTGGGCGAGGCGACGTGCAGCACGCGGGATTTCGCGGTGGTCCGGTAGGCGGCGAGCTGGGCCGCCGCCACCCCGGCGAGCCCGCCGTGCGTGGCGACCACGCCCTTCGGGACGCCGGTGGAGCCGGAGGTGTAGATGATCCAGGCCGGGTGCTCGGGGCGGATCGGGCGGAGCGGCCGCACCGCGCCGGGCGGCAGGTTGCGCAGCCTGGCGGCGGTGTCGGCGGCGTCGACCGCGATCCACTCGACGTCGCCGGGCAGCTCGGCGCGGACCGCGCCGACGGTGAGGCCGAGCGTCGCACCGGAGTCGGTGAGCATGTGGCTGATCCGCTCGGCCGGGTAGGTGGGGTCGACCGGGACGAAGGTGGCGCCGGTGCGGGCCACCGCCCAGAGCGCGAGCAGCGACTCCGCGGAGCGCGGCACCGCGACGGCCACCGTGTCCTCGGCGCCGACGCCGTGCTCCACGAGCAGCCGGGCGAGCCGGGTGGAGCGCTCGTCCAGCGCCCGGTAGTGCAGCTCGCGCACGCCGTCGACCAGCGCGGTGGCGTCCGGGTTCAGCGCGACGGCCGCGGCCATGAGCTCGGGCAGGGTGCGCGGCGGCACGGTGCGGGCGGGGGCGTCGAGCAGGGCGGCGCGCTCGGCAGGGGCGAGCAGCTCGGCGTCGCCCGCCGGGCGGGCCGGGTCGGCGGTGAGCGCGCCGAGCAGCCTGCCGAAGCGGCGCAGCAGCCCGGCGGCGGTGCCCTCGTCGAAGAGGTCGGTGGCGTAGTCGAGCTCGACGCTCAGGTGGCCGTCGGTATCGGGGTCGCCTGCCACGGTGAACTGCAGGTCGAACCTGGCCACCGCCTCGGTGAACTCCACCGGGCTCGGATCCAGCCCGGGCACCGCGGTCGCGGCGCCTGCCGGGGAGCCGTCGGCCAGGTAGCTCAGCGCGACGGTGAAGAGCGGGTGCCTGGCCAGCGACGGTTCCGTGCCGAGCTCGTCGACGACCCGTTCGAAGGGAACGCCTGCGTGGCCGAAGGCGGCCAGGTCGGCGCCGCGCACGGTATCGAGCAGCTCGGCGAAGGGTGCGGCGGTGTCGATCTCGGTGCGCAGTACAAGGGTGTTCACGAACATGCCGACCAGGTCGTCCAGCGCGGCCGCGCCGCGCCCGGCGACCGGGGTGCCCAGCACCACGTCGGCGGTACCGGAGAGCCGGGCGAGCAGCACCGCGAGCGCGGCGTGCACGACCATGAACGGGGTCGCCCGGTGTTCGGCGGCCAGCGCCCGCACCCGGTCGGCCACCTCGGCGCCGATCCGGGCGCGCACGGTACCGCCGCGGTGGCTCGCGACGGCGGGGCGCGGGCGGTCGGTGGGCAGCGCGGGGTCGGGCAGGTCGCGCAGGGTCTCCCGCCAGAAGGCCAGCTCGGTCTCGGCGCTCGCCTCGACGGCGGCGGCCTGCCAGAGCGCGTAGTCCGCGTACTGGGCGGTGAGCGGCGGCCAGGCCGGGGCGGTGCCGAGCACCCTGGCCAGGTAGGCGGCCATGAGGTCGCGCAGCAGCGGGGTCATGGAGTAGCCGTCGGCGGCGACGTGGTGCAGCACCGCGACCAGCACCTGGCTGGTCGGGTCCTCGCGCAGCAGCACCGCGCGCACCGGGACATCGGCGGTGACGTCGAAGCCACCGGCCAGCACCGCGCCGATCCGCTCGGCGAGCGGGGCGCCGTCCGGGTCGCGCACCTCCAGCCGCAGCGGCGGTGGGTCGGCGGGCAGGATCACCTGGTGGCCGGTGCCGTCCGGCCCGGCCGGGTAGACGGTGCGCAGCACCTCGTGCCTGGCGACCACATCGGCGAAGGCGGCGGTGAGCGCGGCGGTGTCGAGGCCGCCGTGCAGCCGGACGGCGACCGGGATGTTGTGCACGACGGAGTCCGGGTCGAGCCGGTTCGCCAGCCACATGCCGCGCTGCACCGGGGCCAGCGGCAGCCGCTCGGGGCGGGCACCGGCCAGCAGCGGGACCACGTCGCCCGGCACCGATTCCGCGGCGATCCGCTCGGCCAGCGCTGCCACGCCGGAGGCCTCGAAGAGCAGCCGCACCGGCACCCGCCGGTCCAGCGCCGCGCCGAGCCGGGCGATCAGCCTGGTCGCGCTGAGCGAGTTGCCGCCGAGCGCGAAGAAGTCGTCGTCAAGGCCGATCGGGGTGGCGCCGAGCACCGCCTCGAAGGCCGCCGCGACCTGCCGCTGCGCCGGGGTCACCGGCGGGCGGTAGGCGGTGCGGGCGAACTCGGGGGCGGGCAGCGCGGCGCGGTCCAGCTTGCCGGAGGCGTTGAGCGGGAAGGCGTCGAGCACCACGAGCACGCCGGGGACCATGTACGCGGGCAGCGCGGCGGCCGCGGCGGCGAGCACCGCGGTGTCGTCGAGCGCGGCGCCGGGCGCGGGGGTCAGGTAGCCGGCCAGGTGTTCGCCGACGACGAGCACCGCGGCCTGCGCGACACCGGGCACCGCGGCCAGCACCGCCTCGATCTCGCCGAGTTCGATCCGCTGGCCGCGGAACTTCACCTGGAAGTCGGTGCGGCTCAGGTAGATCAGCTCGGGGGCGTGGCCGGAGGTGTCCCAGCGCACCAGGTCGCCGGTGCGGTACATGCGCTGGCCGGGCCCGGCGAACGGGTCGGCGACGAAGCGGTCCGCGGTGAGGTCGGGGCGGGCCTGGTAGCCGCGGGCCAGCTGGATGCCCGCGAGGTAGAGCTCACCCGCGACCCCGGGCAGCGCGGGCCGCAACCGGCTGTCCAGCACGTAGACGCGGCTGTTCCACTCCGGGATGCCGATCGGCAGTACGCCGCGGCCGGTCTCGCCGGTGACGTCGCGGTGCGTGACGCTGACCGCGGCCTCGGTGGGGCCGTACAGGTTGTGCAGCGCCGCCGGGCTCACCGCGCCGAAGGCCCTGACCGTCTCGGCGGGCAGCGCCTCGCCGATCACGAACACCTGCCGCAGCGTGGCCAGCGCGTCGGCGCGGCCCGCCGCCGCCACGTGCGCGGCGAAGACGCTGAGCATGGAGGGGACGAAATCGGTGGCGGTGACGCCGTATCCGGCGATCACCTGGGTGAGGTAGCCGGGGTCGCGGTGGCCGTCCGGGGCGGCGAGCACGATGGTGGCGCCGACCCGCAGCGGCAGGAAGTACCCCCACAGCGAGACGTCGAAGGTGGTCGCGGTCTTCTGCAGGTACACCTCGCCCGCCGCCAGCCGATACCGGGACAGCATCCAGTTGGCCTGGTTGACGATCGCGGCGTGCGAGACGCTGACGCCCTTGGGCTTGCCGGTGGAGCCGGAGGTGAAGATGACGTACGCCGGGTGCGCCGGGCGCAGCGGCAGCGGCCGCTCGTCCGCGCCGATCGGATCGTCCCGGTAGCCGTCCAGCCGCAGCTCGTCCAGCCGGACCAGGGCGCCGTCGCAGGCGATCTCGGTTCCGGCGGCGGCGAGCACCACCGCGGGGCGCGCGGTCTCCAGGATGTGCGCGATCCGCCGCTCCGGGTGGTCCGGATCGATCGGCACGTAGGCGCCGCCCGCCTCCAGCACCGCGTACATGGCGACCACCAGGTCGATCGAGCGGCGCAGCGCGAGCGCGACCAGCGCCTCCGGCCCGACACCGAGCTCGATCAGGTGCCTGGCCAGCTGGTTCACCCGGCGGGATAGATCGCCGTAGGTGATGCTGGTGACGGCGCCGCCGTCGTCCGGGACGAAGACCAGCGCCGGGTGGAACGGGGTGGCGGCGGCCTGCGCGGAGAACTCGTCCAGCAGCAGCTCGGAGCCGAACGAGACGTGCGCGGAGTCGTTCCACTCGGTGAGCACCCGGTGCCGCTCGCCCGGCTCGAAGAGCTCGATGTCGCCCACCGGCCGGTCGGGGCTCGCGGTGACCGCGGCCAGCAGCCGGAGCAGCCGCTCGCCGAAGCCGCGCACCGTCGGCTCGTCGAAGAGGTCGGCGGCGTAGGTCAGCAGCAGCGCGTCGGCGGTGACGGTGAGCTGCAGGTCGAAGCGGGTGCCGACCTCGGTGACGCGGTGCTCGGCCAGGGTGAGCCCGGCCGGCTCGACCGTGACCGGCTCCAGGTTCTGGAAGAAGAGCGCGACCTGGAAGAGCGGGTGCCGCGCCTGCGAGCGCGGCGGGTCGAGCACCTCGACCAGCCGCTCGAAGGGGACGTCGGCGTGCGCGAAGGCATCCAGGTCGGTCTCCCTGACCCGGCGCAGCACGGCGCCGAACGGCGCGGCGGGCTGCACCTCGGTGCGCAGCACGAGGGTGTTCACGAACATGCCGATGACGTCGTCGAGCTCGGCGGCGCCGCGGCCGGCGACCGGGGTGCCGACGGCGATGTCTGCGGTGCCGGAGAGCCGGGCGAGCAGGGTGGCGAGCGCGGCGTGCACCACCATGAACGGGGTGGCGTCGTGCGCGGTCGCGAGTGCGGCGATCGACGTGACCAGCGCGGGGGCGAGCGGGAGCGTCGTCTCCCCCGCCCGGTGCGAGGCGACGGCCGGGCGCGGGCGGTCGGTGGGCAGGTCGAGCTGGGCGGGGGCGCCGCGCAGGGCGGTGCGCCAGTACGCCAGCTGGGCGGCGGCGGTCGAGCCGGGGTCGTCCTCGGCGCCGAGCAGTTCGCGCTGCCAGAGCGCGTAGTCCGCGTACTGCACCGGGAGCGGGGTCCAGGCGGGGGCGGTATTCTCGGTCCTGGCGGCGTAGGCGGTGGCGAGGTCGCGGGCGAGCGGGCCGAGCGAGAAGCCGTCGGCGGCGATGTGGTGCACGACCAGGGCGAGCACGTGCGCGGCCGGGCCCTGCCTGAGCAGCGCGACCCGCACCGGGACCTCGGCGGTGACGTCGAACGGGGTGCCGACCAGCTCGGCGATCGCGCGGGCCGGATCCGGTTCGTCGGTGACCGTGAGCGCGGGCGACCGATCCGCGGGCAGCACCCGCTGCCAGCCGGTGCCGTCCAGGTCGGGGTAGAGCGTGCGCAGGGTCTCGTGCCTGGCGACCACGTCGGCCAGCGCGGCGGTGAGCGCGGCGACGTCCAGCGGGCCGGTGAGGCGGATGACGGCGGGGATGTTGTTCACCGTCTCGGCCGGGTCGAAGCGGTTCAGGAACCACATGCGCTGCTGCGCCGGGGAGAGCGGAACCAGCTCGGTGCGCGGGCGGCGAGTCAGCGCGGGGCGGCCGCCGGTGCCCGCGAGGCGTTCCGCGCGGGCGGCCAGTGCGGCGACGGTCGGGGCCTCGAAGACCAGGCGGACCGGGAGTTCGGCGGCGAGTTCGGTGCCGAGCCTCGCCACCAGGCGGGTGGCGAGCAGGGAGTTGCCGCCGAGGGCGAAGAAGTCGTCGTCGGCGCCGATCTCGCCGGTGCCGAGGAGCTCGCCGAGAAGGTGGGCGACCAGGCGTTCGGTGTCGGACTCCGGGGCGCGGAAGGTGGTGGTCTCGAATTCTGGGGCCGGGAGGGCGGCGCGGTCGAGTTTGCCCGAGGGGTTGAGCGGGAGGGTTTCCAGCGGCACGAAGGCCGTGGGGATCATGTACGCGGGCAGCGCCTCCGCCAGCGCGCGGCGGGCAGTGTCGGCGTCGAAGTCGCCACCGGTTCCGGTCGCCGGGCGCGCGGCGGTGTGGCGCGGATCGGCACCCGCGGTCGCCGTGTCCGGGACGACGTAGGCGACGAGTTGATCGCCGCGGTGCGGGTCGGTGTGGACCGCGGCGACCGCGCGGCGGATGCCGGGGATGGCGGCGAGCGCGGTCTCGATCTCGCCGAGCTCGATCCGCAGCCCGCGCAGCTTGACCTGGAAGTCGGTGCGGCCCAGGTACTCCAGTTCACCGTCGGCGCGCCTGCGGACCAGGTCGCCGGTGCGGTACATGCGCTCGCCCGCCGGGCCGAAAGGCGCGGCGACGAAGCGGTCCGCGGTGAGGTCGGGGCGCGCCAGGTAGCCCTGGGCGAGCTGGGCGCCCGCCAGGTACAGCTCCCCCGGCACGCCGACCGGCACCGGCCGCAGCCTGCCGTCCAGCACGTAGAGGCGGGTGTTGAAGACCGGTGCGCCGATCGGCACCGACTCGGCGTCGGCATCGGTGACCGTGTGGTGCGTGACGTCGACCGCGGCCTCGGTGGGGCCGTACAGGTTGTGCACCGCGGCGCCGGTCAGCGCCCGCGCCCGCTGCGCGACGTCGGCGGGCAGCGCCTCGCCGGAGGCGAAGAGGTGCCGCAGCCGGGCGGGCTCCGCGGCGCGCGGCTCCTCCAGGTACACCGCGAGCACCGACGGCACGAAGTGCACCGCGGTGACGCCCGCGTCGGCGATCAGCGCCGCCAGCTGCGCCGGATCCCGGTGCCCGTCCGGCCCGGCCAGCACCAGCGCGGCACCGACCTGCAGCGGCCAGAAGAACTCCCACACCGACACGTCGAAGGTGGCCGGGGTCTTCTGCAGGACCACGTCGTCGGCACCGAGCCGATACCGCTCCTGCATCCAGACCAGCCGGTTCACGATGGCCGCGTGCGCGACCACCACCCCCTTGGGGCGGCCGGTCGAGCCGGAGGTGAAGAGCACGTAGGCGGCGTGCCCCGGCTGCGGGACGCCGAGCAGATCCACCTGGGTGAGCGGGGTCGCGGCGAAGCCGGCGAGTTCCAGCCGGTCGATCCGCACCTGCCGCACGCCGCCGGACTCCGGGTCGAAGCCGGAGGTCAGCATGAGCAGCGGGCGCGCGGTGGCCAGCACGTACTCGACCCGCTCGGCCGGGTGGTCCGGGTCGACCGGCAGGTAGGCGCCGCCCGCGGCGAGCACCGCGTACATGCCGACCACCTGGTCCGCGCAGCGGCGCATGCCGAGCGCGACGATGGAGTCGGGGCCGACGCCCTGGCCGGTGAGCCAGCGGGCCAGGCGGTGCACCCGGGCGGCGAACTCGGCGTAGCTGAGGGTGGTGTCGCCCGCGCGCAGGGCGGTGGCGTCGGGGGTGCGTGCGACCTGGCGCTCGAAGAGGGTGGTCAGGGTCGCGCCGGGGGCGCCGGGGTGCTCGGTGGCGTTCCAGGCGGTGAGCACCTGGTTCCGCTCGGCGGGGTCGAGCAGGTCGATGGCGCCGAGGCGCGCCTGCGGTGCGGCCACGGCGTGCTCGAGCACCCGGACGAAGCGGGCGGCGAGCGCGGCGACCGTGGCCGGGTCGAAGAGATCGGTGGCGTAGCGGAAGAGCGCGCGCAGCGCGGTGCCGTTCTCCGTGCCGTGCTCGGTGAGCTCCAGCGCCAGGTCGAACTGGGCGGTGTCGTTGGCCAGCGGGTAGGCGGCGACCTCGAGGCCGGGGAGCCGGAGCACGGTGTCGTCGCGGTGCTCGAAGGTGAGCAGGGTCTGCACGATCGGGGCGTGCGCGCGGGAGCGCACCGGGTCCAGCTCCTCCACCAGCCGCTCGAACGGCAGGTCGGCGTGGCCGAAGGCGCGGACGTCGTGCTCGCGCACGGTGCGCAGCAGTTCGGTGAAGGTGGCGTCGGGGCGCACCGGGGTGCGCAGGACCAGGGTGTTCACGAACATGCCGACGAGGTCGTCCAACGCCGGTTCGCCGCGGCCGGCCACCGGGGTGCCGAGCGCGATGTCGGTGCTGCCGGAGAGCAGGCCGAGCAGGGTGGCGTAAGCGGCGTGCAGCACCATGAAGGTGGAGACGCCGTTGGCCCTGGCCAGGTCGGTGAGCGCGCCGGTGAGCGCGGGGCCGATCGCGAACTCGGCGGCGGCGCCGCGGCCGGAGGCGACGGCGGGGCGGGGGCGGTCGGCCGGGATTTCCAGGAGCGGGGGGAGGCCGTCGAGTTCGGTGCGCCAGAAGCGGATCTGGTCGGCGAGGACGGAGTCCGGGTCGTCGGCGGAGCCGAGCGTCTCGTGCTGCCACAGGGTGAAGTCGGCGTACTGCACCGGAAGCGGGGTCCAGGCCGGTGCGGCTCCGGCGCCCGCCGCGCGGGCGGTGTACGCGGTCATGAGGTCCCGGGCCAGGGGCGCGGTGGAGACGCCGTCGGCGGCGATGTGGTGGACGACGACGGCGAGGACGTGGTCGTCGGGGGTGCGGCGGTAGAGGGCGGCCCGCAGCGGGAGGTCGGCGCGCAGGTCGAAGCCGGTGCCGGTGAGCGCGAGGATGGTTGCCTGGAGCGCGGACTCGGTACTGTCGGTGACCGGGAGCGCGAGCGCCGGGTAGTCGGCGAGAATGCGCTGGTACGGGCCCGCGTCGTCGTCGGGGAAGACGGTGCGCAGCGCCTCGTGCCGGTCGACCACGTCGCGCAGGGCGGCGCGCAGCGCGGCCGCGTCGAGCGCGCCGCGCAGCCGGATGGTGATCGGAATGTGGTAGACCGCCGAATCCGGGTCCAGTCGGTTGAGCAGCCACATCCGGGTCTGCGCCAGCGAGAGCGGCACCCGCTCCGGCCGCGGCCGTGCGGTGAGCGCGGGCCGTACCGTCCCGGTGGTCACCCTGGCGGCGAGCAGCGCCGGGGTCGGGGCCGCGAAGACCTCCCTGACCGTGAGCGCACCGCCGAGCGCGGCATTCGCCCGCGCCACCAACCGCATGGCGAGCAGCGAGTTCCCGCCGCGGGCGAAGAAGTCGTCGTCGGCACCGATGGCCGTGTCGGTCCCGAGGAGCTCGGCGACCAGCGCGGCGAGCACCGACTCGGCCCCCTCGCGCGGGGCCCGGAACCGCACCGCGGCATCCGTCACCTCGAACGGCGGCAGCGCCGCGCGATCCAGCTTGCCGACGGTGGTGCGCGGCATGTCGTCCAGCACCCGCAGCCGCGCCGGGACCATGGCGGCGGGCAGCCGGTCGCGCACCGCGGCGAGCACCGCCTCCGCGCGCAGCCCGGCCCCGCTGACGTAGCCGACCAGCACGTCCTGCCCGGCGGCGTCCCGCGCCACCAGCACCGCGGCATTGGCGACGCCGGGCACCGCGGCCAGCGCGCTCTCGATCTCGCCCAGCTCGATCCGCTGCCCGCGCAGCTTGAGCTGGAAGTCGTTGCGGCCCAGGTACACCAGGTCGCCCTCGCGGTTCCAGCGCACCAGGTCGCCGGTGCGGTACATGACCTCGCCCCGCGCGCCGAAGGGATCCGCGACGAAACGCTCGGCGGTGAGCCCGGAGCGCCCGTGGTAGCCGCGCGCCAGCTGCGCACCGGCCAGGTACAGCTCGCCGATCACCCCGGCGGGCACCGGCCGCAGCCTGGCGTCAAGCACGTAGACGCGGGTGTTCCAGCACGGCCTGCCGATGGCGACATCGCGCCCCGACTCCGCGTCGGCGGCGGTGAACTCGTGGTAGACCGCCGAGATCGCGGCCTCGGTGGGGCCGTAGGCATTGTGCAGCGCACCGCCGACCACACCCCGCAGGGCGACGAGCAGGTCCGGCGTCAGCGCCTCGCCGCCGCAGTGCAGGTGCCGGAAGGAGGCGAGCGCGTCGCCCATCCCCTCGGCGAGCAGCGCGGCGAGCACCGACGGGACGTACTCGGCGATGGTGATCCGGTGCGTGCGCAGCAAATCCGCGAAGTAGGCAAGGTCCAGGTGGCCGCCCGGCTTGGCGATCACCAGCGGGGCGCCGACCGCGATCGGGAGGAAGACCTCCCAGACCGAGACGTCGAAGGTCAGTGGGGCGCGCTGCAGGATGCGGTCGGCGGCGGTGACGCCGTAGCGGAACTCCAGCCAGCGCAGCTGGTTCACGATGGCACGGTGGCTCACCGTCACGCCCTTGGGCCGGCCGGTGGAGCCGGAGGTGAAGAGGATGTAGGCGGTGTTCTCCGGGCGCAGCGGCCGCAGCCGCTCGGCGTCCTGCCAGGGGCCGGAGTCGGGGTGCGCCGCTTCGAGTTCGGCGATGTCGAGGACCGGGGCATCCAGCGGGGGCAGCCCGGAGCCGGTCGGGGCGAGGACCAGCAGCGGCTCGGCATCGGCGAGCAGGCCGTTGAGCCGCTCGGCCGGGTGCTCCGGGTCCAGCGGCAGGTAGGCGCCGCCCGCCCTGACCACCGCGTACAGCGCGACCAGCAGCTCGAGCCCGCGGTGCGCCGCGACGCCGACCACCGTCTCCGGGCCGACGCCGCGGGCGATCAGGGCGCGGGCCAGCCCGCGCACCCGCGTTTCCAGCTCGGCGTAGGTGAGTTCGGTGCCTTCGAAGAGCGCGGCGGTGCCGTGCGGTTCGGCGGCGGCGCGGGCGGGAAGCAGGTCGTCCAGGGTCTGCGGGGGCAGCGCCTGCGCGGTGGCGTTGCGCTGGACCAGCAGCAGGTCGCGCTCGGCGGCGGAGAGCAGTTCGACGGCCTCGACCGGCGTGCCGGTGTCGCGGACCAGGGCGCGCAGCACCCGCTCGAAGGCGGCGACGAAGCCGTGCGCGGTCTCCTGGTCGAAGAGCTCGGCGGCGTAGTGCAGGTAGATGTCGATGCCCGCCGGTTCGCCGTCCTCGCTGCGCTCGGTGAGCGTCCAGTCCTGGTCCACCTGGATGGGGGCGGGGCCGACCTCGAGCGCGGCGATGGCGAGGCGGTGCAGCCGGAACTCCGGCTTGGCGTGGTTCTGCAGCGTGAGCGCCACCTGGTAGAGCGGGGCGTGCGCCTGCGAGCGCACCGGGCTCAGCACCTCGACCAGCTGCTCGAACGGGACGGCGGCGTGGTCGAAGGCGGCCAGGTCGGTGCCGCGCACGGCGGTGAGCAGCTCGGCGAGCGACTGCTCCGGGCGCACCTCGGTGCGCAGCACGAGGGTGTTGACGAACATGCCGACCAGCTCGTCCAGCGCGGCATCGCCGCGGCCCGCCACCGGGGCGCCGATCACCACGTCCGCGGTGCCGGAGACCCGGGCGAGCAGCACCGCGAGCGCGGTGTGCAGCACCATGAACGGGGTCGCGCGGTGCGCGGCGGCGGTCTCCCGCACGGCCAGGTGCAGCGCGGCGTCGAGGGTGGCGGTGACGGCGCCGCCGCGGTTGCCCGCGACGGCGGGGCGGGCGCGGTCGGTGGGCAGCGGGAGCAGCTCCGGCGCCCCGGCGAGCTGCCTGGACCAGTAGCCGAGCTGGCGGCCGAGCACCGAGCCCGGGTCGTCGGCGGCGCCGAGGACGTCGCGCTGCCAGAGCGCCACATCCGCGTACTGCACCTCCAGCGGGCGCCAGTTCGGGGCGGCGCCCGCCCGGCGGGCCACGTAGGCGGCGGTGAGGTCGCGGGTCAGCGGGGCGAAGGACCAGCCGTCGGCGGCGATGTGGTGCACCACGAAGAGCAGCACGTGCTCCTGGCGGCCGGGCGGGACGTCGGCGGCCGGGTCGTCGGTGACGCGGAGCAGCCTGGCGCGCAGCGGCACCTCGGCGGTGACGTCGAAGCCGGTGCCCGCCACCGCGGCGACCAGGGCGGGCAGCTCGGCGGGGCGCACGGTGCGCACCACCAGGTCGACCAGCTCGGTGCCCGCGGGGAGGACCAGCTGGGTGGCGGCGCCGTCGTGCTCGGGATAGACCGTGCGCAGGGTTTCGTGCCTGGCGAGCACGTCGTCGACGGCGGCGCGCAGGGCGTCCACGTCCAGCGCGCCGGTGAGCCGGAGCGCGAACGGGATGTTGTAGCCGCCGCTGCCGCCGTCGAAGCGGTTCAGGAACCACATGCGCTGCTGGGCGATGGAGAGCGGGACGGCGCCGTCGCGCGGGCGGGCGGTGATCGGGGGGAGGGCGTCGGCGGTCTGTTGCTGTTCGCGCAGGGCGGGCTCGATCAGGGTGGCGAGGTCGCGCACGGTCGCGGCGTCGAAGATGGCGCGGACCGGGACCGTTGCGCCGGTCTCCGCGCTGAGTCGGGCGGCGAGCTGGGTGGCGATCAGGGAGTTGCCACCGAGCGTGAAGAAGTCGTCGTCGCGGCCGATGTTCGCAGCCCCGAGCAGGGTGGCGAAGGTCTCGGCGACCAGGGTCTCCGCCTCCCCCGCGGGGGCGCGGAAGGTGGTGGTGGGTTGCTCCGGGGCCGGGAGCGCGGTGCGGTCCAGCTTGCCGGACGCTGTGCGCGGGAACTCCGGAAGCACCACGTAGGTGGTGGGGACCATGTACGCCGGGAGCGTGCGCCCCAGCACTTCCCGCACCCGGTGCGTGTCGACGGTGGTGGAGGCGGACGGGTCGGCCACGAGGTAGGCGACCAGTGCGGGACCGGTGCCGGGGTCGCGGACGAGAACCGCCGCCTGGGCGATGGCGGAGAGCGCGAGGAGCGCGGTCTCGATCTCGCCGAGCTCGATGCGCAGCCCGCGCACCTTGACCTGGAAGTCGGTGCGGCCGAGGAACTCCAGCTCCCCGTCGGCGCGGCGGAGCACCAGGTCACCGCTGCGGTAGAGCCTGCTGCCGGGCGCGCCGAACGGGTCGGCGACGAAGCGGTCGGCCGTGAGCCCGGCCCGGCCGAGGTAGCCGCGGGCCAGCTGGGCGCCTGCCAGGTACAGCTCGCCGGGGGTGCCGACGGGAACCGGGTGCAGCCGCGCGTCCAGGACGTAGGCGGCGGTGTTCCAGATCGGGTGCCCGATCGGCACGATGCCGGTATCGGCGTCGTGCACCTCGTGCACGGAGAGCTCGACCGCGGTCTCGGTCGGCCCGTACATGTTGTGCACCCGGACCCCGAGCGCCCGCATCCGCTGCGCCGACGCCGCGGGCAGCGCCTCGCCGGAGCAGAGCACGTGCCGCAGCGCGGGCACCTGCCTCGGCTCGGCAAGGAAGACCGCGAGCATGGACGGCACGAAGTGCGCCACCGTGACGCCCTCGCTGCGCATGAGCTCGGCCAGGTAGGCCGGGTCCTGATGCCCGTCCGGCCGGGCCAGCACCAGCCGCGCCCCAACCTGGAGCGGCCAGAAGAACTCCGGCACCGAGACGTCGAAGGTCACCGGGGTCTTCTGCAGGACCACGTCGGTGCGGTCCAGCGGCAGGTGCGCGCCCTGCATCCAGCGCAGCCGGTTCGCGACGGCGCCGTGCGTCATGGCGACGCCCTTGGGCCGCCCGGTGGAGCCGGAGGTGAAGAGCACGTACGCCAGGTGCTCCGGGCGCAGCGCCGCGCGCCGCTCGGCGTCGGTGATCGGCCCGGCCGGGTAGCCGCCGAGGTCGGTGCGGTCGATGCGCAGCCGCGGCACCGGGATCTCGCGCGGCAGATCCGCGCCGGAGGTGAGCGCGAGCAGCGGGACGGCGGTGCCGACGATGTGCGCGGTGCGCTCGACCGGGTGGTCCGGGTCGAGCGGCAGGTACGCGCCGCCCGCGAGGATCACCGCGTACATGCCGGTGACCAGGTCGATCGAGCGGCGCATGGCGAGCGCGACCAGCGTGTCCGGCCCGACCCCGCGCCCGATCAGCAGCCGGGCAAGCCGCTGTGCCCGCTCGGCGAGCTCGGCGTAGCTCAGGTGCGTGTCGCCCGCGGTGAGCGCGACGGCGTCCGGGGTGCGGGCGACCTGCGCGGCGAAGAGCCCGGCCAGCGTGGCGGCGGGCAGCTCGCGGCCGGTGTCGTTCCAGTGCCGCAGCACCCGGTAGCGCTCGGTGGCGTCGAGCAGCGCGACATCCCCGACCGGGGCCTCCGGCACCGCGGTCACCGCCGCGAGCACCCGGAGCAGCCGGTCGGCGAAGGCGGCGACGGTGGCCTCGTCGTACAGCTCGGTGGCGTAGCGCAGGGTGCCGTCGAGCCCGCTGTCGCCGGTGCGCTCGGTGAGCACCAGGTGCAGGTCGACCTTGACGGTCGGGTCGTCGATCTCGACCGGCTGCACGGCGAGCCCCCGCACCCGCAGCGCCGGGTGGTCGGCGAAGGCGGGCTGCGGCTCGGCGTAGCTGAAGAGCACCTGGAACAGCGGCGGCGCGCCGCTGCTCCGGTCGACGGCGAGCGCGTCGACGACGTCCTCGAACGGCAGGTCGGCGGTGCCGAAGGCGGCGAGATCGGCGTCCCGCACGGTCCGCAGGAAGGCACCGAACCCGGCGTCCGGCTCGAACCGGGTGCGCAGCACGAGGGTGTTCACGAACATGCCGACCAGCGGGTCGAGCGCGCGATCGCCGCGCCCGCCGACCGGGGTCCCGACCAGCACGTCGGTGCTGCCGCCCGCCCGGCCGATGGCAAGCGCGAGCGCGGCGTGCAGCACCATGAACGGGGTGGCCCCGGCCCGCTTGGCCAGCGCGCGCACGGCCGCGCCGGTGGCGGCGTCGATCGAGAGCGGGACGGCCGCACCGCGATTGGTGGGTCGCGCGGGCCGCTGCCGGTCCGCGGGCAGGGTGGAGACGGCGGGCGCGCCTGCCAGCGCGGCGCGCCAGAAGGCCAGCTGGCGGTGCGCGAGCGAGCGCGCGTCGGCGGGGTCGCCGAGCACCTCGTGCTGCCACAGCGCGTAGTCGGCGTACTGCACCTCGAGCTCGCCGAACTCCGGCTCGGCGCCGTCGGCCCGCGCCCGGTAGGCGCGCACCAGGTCGGTGACGAGCGGCGGCATGGAGAGCGCGTCGGCGGCGATGTGGTGCACCGCGAGGACGAGCACGTGGTCGTCGGGTTCGATGCCGAGCAGCACCACCCGCACCGGGAGCTCGGTGGCCACGTCGAAGACCGCGGCGACCACCGAGGTGACCGCCTCGGTGACCCCGTCGGCGGGGACCGGGACGGGGGCGAGGCCGAGCCCGATCTCATCGGTCGGCACGACGAACTGGTGCGGGCCCGCGCCGTCGTCCGGGAAGACGGTGCGCAGCGATTCGTGCCGGATCAGCACGTCAAGCACGGCCTGGTCCAGCGCCTCGACCGCGAGCGCGCCGCGCAGCCGCAGCACGACGGGCAGGTTGTAGACGCTGTCCGCGCCGTCCTGCACCTCGATCCGGTTCAGGAACCACAGCCTGCGCTGCGCCGGGGAGAGCGGAATCGCCTGCGGGCGTTCCCTGCGCGCCGGGCGCGCGGGGACGGTCTCGGCGCCGAGCAGCCGGTCCAGCGCCGCGGCGAGCCCGGCCACCTCGGCGGTCTCGAAGAGCAGCCGCACCGGCACCCTGACCTCGAGCGCCTCGCTGAGCCGCGCGGTGACCTGGGTGGCATCCAGCGAGCTGCCGCCGAGCGCGAAGAAGTCGTCGTCGAGCCCGGCGCGGTCGAGCCGGAGCACCTCGGCGAAGGTCTGGGCGACCAGGGTCTGGGTGCCGGTCTCCGGGGCGCGGAACTCGACCGTGGCGAACTCCGGTGCGGGCAGCGCCTTCCGGTCCAGCTTGCCGGAGGGGTTCAGCGGGAACTCCGCGAGCGCGGTGACCACCGAAGGGACCATGTAGGCGGGCAGCGCGGCGCCGACCGCCTCGCGCACGGCCGGGCCGTCGACGTCGCCGGTCACGTACCCGGCCAGGTGCTGGCCGTCGAGCACGAGAACGACGGCCTGGGTCACCCCCGGCACCGCGAGCAGCGCCGTCTCGATCTCGCCCAGCTCGATGCGCTGGCCGCGGAACTTCACCTGGAAGTCGACGCGTCCGGCGTAGACCAGCACGCCGTCGGAGCGCCACGAGACCACGTCGCCGGTGCGGTACAGGCGGGTGCCGTCCCCGAAGGGGTTGGCAACGAAGCGGTCCGCGCTCAGCTCCGGGCGGCCGACGTACCCGCGGGCCAGCTGCACCCCGCCCAGGTACAGCTCGCCGCGCACCCCGACCGGGACCGGCCGCAGCCGCGAATCCAGCACGTAGACCTGGGAATTCCACTCCGGCGAGCCGATCGCGGTGTCCGCCGCGGTCGCCTGCTGCGCGGTGATCGAGACCGCGGCCTCGGTGGGGCCGTAGATGTTGTGCACCCGGGCCCAGGTCACCCTGGCGACCGTCTCCGGGGGCAGCGCCTCGCCGATCACGAAGACATCGCGCAGCGTCGCCATCTCGGCGGGGCGGGCGTGCTGGGCGAAGACCGCGAGCATGGACGGCACGAAGTCGGTCAGCGTCACGCCGTGGCTGCGCACCAGCTCGGCGATGTAGCGGGCATCGCGCTGCCCGCCCTCGGCGGCGAGCACGATCCGGCCGCCGGTGGCGAGCGGGACGAAGTAGCCCCAGATCGAGACGTCGAAGGTCGATGCGGTCTTCTGCAGGTAGACGTCGTCGGCGGTGAAGCCGTACTCGGCTGCCATCCAGGCGATCTGGTTCGCGACCGCGCCGTGCGGTACCAGGACACCCTTCGGTCGGCCGGTGGAGCCGGAGGTGAACATGACGTAGGCGGCGTTCTCCGGGCGCACGGGTGCCGCTGGCAGCGGGTCGGCGGAGAGCGCGGCCCAGCGCACCCGGTCCAGCAGCAGGACGCGGACGGCCGGGTCGACCGGGACGGCGAAATCGGTCGCGGCGACCAGCACCGCGGGGCGCGCGGTGTCCAGGATGTGGCCGATGCGCTCGGCGGGGTGCGCCGGGTCGACCGGGACGAAGGCGGCACCGGTGCGCAGCACCGCGAGCATGCCCGCCACCAGATCGACGCCGCGCGGGATGGCGAGCACGACCAGCCGCTCCGGGCCCGCGCCGCGCTCGGCGAGCAGCCGGGCGAAGCGGTTCACCCGGTCGTCGAGCTGCCGGTAGGTGAGCGTGCCCGCCTCGTTGACCAGCGCTAGCGCGTCCGGATTCGCGCGCACCCGATCCGCGAACCCCTCGTGCAGCAGGTGGCCGGGCACCGGGTGCGCGGTCTCGTTCCACGCACCGGTCACCAGGGCCAGCTCCGCAGGGGCGGTGACCGGGATGTCGCCGACCACGACGCTCGGATCGCCTGCGACGGCGTGCAGCACGCGGCGGAACTTCACCGCGAACTCCGCCACCGTCGCCTCGTCGAACAGGTCGGTGGCGTAGGTGAACTCGGCGCGGTAGCCGTGCTCCGCGTCGGAGAGCGTGAGCTGCAGGTCGAACTTGGCGAAGCCGGGGTCGAAGTCGACCAGCTCGGTCGCCAGGTCCGGCATGGCGGGCGAGATCGGGCCCAGGTTCTGCATGAAGAGCGCGACCTGGAAGAGCGGGTGCCGCGCCTGCGAGCGGGCCGGGTTCAGCACCTCGACCAGCCGCTCGAAGGGGACGTCGGCGTGCGCGAAGGCGCGCAGGTCGCGGTCCTTCGCGTGCGCGAGCAGCGCGGAGAAGGGCGCCGCCGGGTCGACCGCGGTGCGCAGGACGAGGGTGTTCACGAACATGCCGACCAGGTCGTCCAGCACCCGCTCGCCGCGGCCCGCCACCGGCGTTCCCACGGTGATGTCGGTGCTGCCGGAGAGCTGGGCGAGCAGGGTGGCCAGCGCCGCGTGCACGACCATGAACGGGGTCGCGCGGTTGGCCGCGGCCACCGCCTCGATCCCGGCCCGCAGCTCCGCGTCGACGGCGAACTCGTGGGTGGCGCCGCGGTAGGAGGCGACCGCGGGGCGCTTGCGGTCCGCGGGCAGCGTGAGCTCCGCGGGGACCTCGTCCAGCTCGGCGCGCCAGAAGCCGAGCTGGCGGGTGACGGCGGAGTCGGGGTCGGTCTCGTCGCCGAGCAGCCGCTGCTGCCACAGCGCGTAGTCGGCGTACTGCACCGCCAGCGGCGGGCACTGCGGGGCGAGGCCGTTGCGCCGATCCCGGTAGGCGCTCACCAGATCCCGCATGAGCGGGCCCATGGAGACGCCGTCCGCCGCGATGTGGTGCACCACGAGCACCAGGGTGTGGTCGCCGGGGCCGCTGCGCAGCAGCCGCACCCGGACCGGGATCTCCTCGGCCACGTCGAAGCCCTGCCCGGCCATCGCCGCGACCACCTCGACCAGGTCGTCGGCGGGGACCTCGGATGGCGTCAGGTCGAAGGCCGGGTGCACCGGGCGGACCACCTGCACCGGCCCCGCCTCGGTCTGCGGGTAGACCGTGCGCAGCACCTCGTGCCTGGCAACCAGGTCGGTGATGGCGGCGGCCAGCGCGGGCACGTCCAGCCTGCCGCGCATGCGCAGCGCCACCGGGATGTTGTCGACGGCGGCGGTGTCGATGTCGTCCGGGCCGGAGCGCTCGACACCGAGGCGGTTCAGGAACCACATGCGCCGCTGCGCCGGGGAGAGCGGCACCCGGTGCGGGCGGGCGCCCGCGGTGAGAGCGGGGCGCGGGGTGCTCGGGGTGCCCGCCAGCGCGGCGAGCGCGGCCGGGGTGGGGCGCTCGAAGAAGTCGCGCATGTCGAGCGAGCGGCCCAGCTCCGCGCCGATCCTGGCGATGGCCCTGGTGGCGATGAGCGAGTTGCCGCCGAGCGCGAAGAAGTCGTCGTCCGCGCCGACCTGGTCGGAGCCGAGCAGCTCGGCGAAGATCTGCGCCACCGCGGCCTCTGCCTCGTTCTCCGGGGCGCGGTACGCGGTCTCGGTGCTGCCGAACTCGGGCTCGGGCAGGGCGCGGCGGTCCAGCTTGCCGTTGGCGTTCACCGGCATGGCGGCCAGCGCGATCAGCAGGCTCGGCACCATGTACTCGGGCAGCCGGTCGCGCGCGCCCGCCAGCACGGCGGCGGTGTCGAGCGCGCGGCCCTGGTGCGGCACCGCGTAGCCGACCAGGTGGTCGCCGGTGCCGTTCCGGTGCAGCAGCACGGCGGCCTGGGCAACGCCCTCGTGCGCCAGCAGCGCCGCCTCGACCTCGCCGAGCTCGATCCGCAGGCCGCGCAGCTTGACCTGGAAGTCGGTGCGGCCCAGGTACTCCAGCTCGGCCCTGGCGCCGGGCAGCGCGGGCAGCCTGCGCACCAGGTCGCCGGTGCGGTACATGCGCTCGCCCGCCGGGCCCTCCGGCGCGGCGACGAAGCGCTCCGCGGTGAGCGCGGGGCGGCCGACGTAGCCGCGCGCCAGCTGCACGCCCGCCAGGTACAGCTCGCCGACCACGCCGTCCGGGACCGGGCGCAGGGCGTCGTCCAGGACGAGGAGTTCGGTGTCGTCGGCGGGGCCGCCGATCGGGACGCTCGCGGTGTCGTCCGCGGTCACCTCGTGCGCGGTCACGTCGACCGCGGCCTCGGTGGGGCCGTACAGGTTGTGCAGGGTGGCGCCGCTGATCTTCCGGAAGGCGGCGGCGGTCGAGGCGGGGAGCGCCTCGCCCGAGGCGAAGACCAGGCGCAGGGGTTCGGCGGCGTGCTCCACCTCGGGCTCGGCCACGAAGACGGCGAGCATCGACGGGACGAAGTGCGCGACGGTGACGGCGTTCTCGCGGATGCAGCGGGCCAGGTAGGCGGGGTCGCGGTGGCCGTCGGGGGCGGCGATCACCAGGCGGGCGCCGACCTGCAGGGGCCAGAAGAGCTCCCAGACGGAGACGTCGAAGGTGAAGGGGGTCTTCTGGATGACGGCGTCGTCGGGTTCCATGCGGTACATGCGCTGGCGCCAGCGGAGGTTCGCGAGGATCGCGCGGTGCGTGATGGCGACGCCCTTCGGGCGGCCCGTCGAGCCGGAGGTGAAGATCACGTAGGCGGTGTTGTCGCCGGCGGAGCGATGCTCGGCGATGCCATCGGAGCCGGTGCCGGGCGCCGCGCTGATCTCCCGCACGCCGTAGGCAGAGCCTGCGGGCCCGCCCGGAGCGGAGCCGGGGTTCGCGGGACGGCCGCTGTTTCCCGCGTCGACCGCGGGGGCGGTGCGTTCCCATTCGTCGATGGCGAGGGTGGGGACGGCGGGGGCCGGGTGCGGGCGGTCGGGGGTGGTGGTGAGGACGAGGAGGGGGCGGGCGGTTTCCAGGATGTGGGCGATGCGGTCGGCGGGGTGATCGGGGTCGATGGGGACGTAGGCACCGCCCGCGCGCAGGATGGCGTACATGCCGACCAGCAGCTCGACCGAGCGCCGGGCGGCGAGCCCGACCAGCGTCTCCGGGCCGACCCCGAGCTCGACCAGGTGCCCGGCCAGCCGCCGCACCCTGGCATCGAACTCGGCGTAGGTCAGCACCTCGGCGCCGAACTGCACCGCGACCGCGTCCGGCGTCCGCTCGACCTGCGCGGCGAACTCGGTGACCAGCGTCTCCACCGGCGCGCAGGCGGCGGGCAGCGCCTGCTCCGCGACCAGCACGGCATCGTCCAGCAGCGCGGTGAGCACCGCGCCGAGCGCGCCGTCACCCTCCAGCAGCTCGGGCAGCCTGCCCGAGACCACCACCGAGATGAGCGTGTCCGGGCCGAGCCCGTCGCCCATCACCGCACCGAGCTCGGCCAGCTCACCGGCGAGTTCGGCGTAGCTCACCGTGCTCGCGCCGTGCCGCAGCGCGGGCCGCTCCGGCTGAGCGGCGGCCACCGCGTCGATCAGCCCGGGCAGGTCGTCGATGCCGTACCCGCGCTCCCCCGCCGTGCGCGCTGTGCTCGGGACCGAATCGACGTGGGTCATCGGCGAGTTCCTTCCGGATCGGAAACCTGGGCGGCGGCGTCGGCGAGCAGGGTCTGCAGTGCGGCGGGGAGGGCGGGGCCGAGCGCGGCGAGCAGGCCGGGGATCAGCCCGGCCAGGGCGACGTTCACCAGGGCCTCGGGTTTGGCGACGGTGCCCATGGCCTTGCCGACTGCCGTCAGCTTCGCGTGCAGCTGGGCGTAGCTGACGGTGTGCCCGTTGTGCGCGAAAGCGGTTGCTTCCGGCGCTGTTTCGGCGGCGCGGGCGACCAGGGCGGGCAGGTCGGCCAGGGTGTGCCCAGCAGGGCGTGCTGATCGACCCGCAGCGCGGGCGGCCAGGTCCTGACCCGCAGCGCGGGGTTCCGGGCGCGCGGCGTGCATGGGCCGGGGGGTGCGTTCCGCGGCGGTGCGGATGTCGATGGCGCGGACGGTGGTGTCCGGGTCGGCGGTGATGGCCGCGCAGACCAGGGCGAAGCGCTCGGCCATGGCGCGGACCGTGCGCTCGTCGAACAGGTCCGTGGCGTAGCCGAAGCGCAGCTCGAGCCCGCCGCCGGGCTGTTCGAGCACGGTGAGGTGCAGATCCGCCTTGGCGTCACCGAGGTCGAGGTCGAGCGGCTCGACGGTGAGGCCGGGCAGCGGCACCGGGCCGGGCGGGTTGTCCTGCACGGTGAGCATGACCTGGAAGAGCGGGCCGTAGGCGGCCGAGCGGGTGCGCCCGA
Source organism: Nocardia sp. NPDC057227 (assembly GCF_042669725.1). Classification (NCBI taxonomy): domain Bacteria; kingdom Bacillati; phylum Actinomycetota; class Actinomycetes; order Mycobacteriales; family Nocardiaceae; genus Nocardia; species Nocardia sp. NPDC057227. The sequence continues at coordinate 159,438 of NZ_JBHUXA010000014.1, forward strand.
GCCCGTCGACCACCCGGTCGAACGGGATATCGGCGTGCGCGAAGGCGGCCAGCTCGCGGCGGCGGACCGCGGTGAGCAGCTCCGCGACGGTGCCGCGCGGGTCCAGCTCGCTGCGCAGCACGACGGTGTTCACGAACATGCCGACCAGCTCGTCCAGTTCGGCCGTGCCACGACCAGCCACCGGGGTGCCGATGGTGAGGTCCGCGCTGCCGGTGAGCTTGCCGAGCAGCACCGCCAGCGCGGTGTGCAGCACCGTGAACAGGGTGCCGCGGTGCTCGGCGGCCGTGCGGCGCAGCTCCGCGGTGCGCTGCGGGTCGACGGTGGTGGTCACGGTGGCGCCCCGGCCGTCCCGGCGAGCCGGGCGGTGGCGGTCGGCGGGCAGCGCGAGCACCTCGGGGGCGCCTGCCAGTTCCGTGCTCCACCAGGCGAGCTGGTCGTCGGCGACGGTGTCGAGCAGGGTGTGCTGCCAGGCGGTGTAGTCGGCGAAGGTGACCGCGGGGGCGGGCAGCTCCGGGTGCTCCCCCGCCGCGGCGGCGGTGTAGGCGCGGACCAGGTCGGTGGCGAGCGGGACCGCCGAGTAGCCGTCGGCGGCGATGTGGTGCAGCACCACCGCGAGGACCAAGTCCCGCTCGCCCGCGCGGAGCAGGGTGGCGCGGACCGGCGGGGCGGTCGTCACGTCGAAGCCCTCGCGGACGAACTCCGCGATGGCGGTGGCGTAGTCGGTGACCGTCCGGATGGGCAGCGGCTCGGCGGCGGGGGCGGGCAGGATCTCCTGGATCGGGCCGCCGGGGGTGTCCGGGTAACGGGTACGCAGCGTTTCGTGCCTGCGGACCACGGCGGCGAGGGCGGTGCTCAGCGCGGTGACGTCGAGGTCGCCGGTGAGGCGCAGCGCCAGCGGGATGTTGTAGGCGTCGGAGGTGGTGGTCAGCTGGTTCAGCACCCACATGCGGTGCTGAGCCGGGGCGAGCGGGACGGGGCCGGTGCTCCCGCGCGGGGCGAGGGGCGGGCGCGGGGTGCCGAACTCCGGGAGTTTCGCGGCGAGCGCGGCCACCGTCGGCGCCTCGAAGATCGCCGCCACCGGCACCTGGGCGCGCAAGGCCGTGCCGAGCCTGGCGGCGAGGCGGGTGGCGAGCAGGGAGGTGCCGCCGATGGCGAAGAAGTCGGTCTCCGCTGTGATGTCGGGGGCGCCGATGACCTCGGCGAAGGTGCCTGCGACGAGGTGTTCGGCGATGCCGGAGGGGGCGCGGCCGGTGGGTTCGGTGAATGCCGGGTCCGGGAGGCGGGTGCGGTCGACCTTGCCGTTGCCGGTGAGCGGGAGGGTCGGGAGGACGACGATGGTCGCGGGGACCATGTAGGCCGGGAGTTCCGCGCGCAGGGCGGTGCGGAGCTCGGTCGCCAGTGCGGGGTCATCCGAGGGTGCGGCGACGTAGGCGACGAGCCGGGTGCCGCCCGCGCTCTCGCGGGCAACGGCGACGGCGCCGGTGACGGCGGGGTGGCGGAGCAGGGCGCTCTCGACCTCGCCGAGTTCGATGCGGAAGCCGCCGATCTGCACCTGGAAGTCGGCGCGCTCCAGGTACTCGAGGGCGCCGTCGGGGCGGCGGCGGACGATGTCGCCGGTGCGGTACATGCGGGTGCCGGTGGCGTAGGGGTCGGCGACGAAGCGGTCTGCGGTCAGGGCGGGGTTCTGCTGGTAGCCGCGGGCCAGCTGGGCGCCGGTGAGGTACAGCTCGCCGGGGACGCCCGGCGGGACCGGGTGCAGGCGGGCGTCCAGGACGCGGACGCCGCTGTTCCAGCAGGGGGTTCCGATCGGGACCGTGTGGTCGGGGGCGTCGGTCACCTCGTGGGCGGTGATCGAGACCGCGGCTTCGGTGGGGCCGTACAGGTTCCACAGGGCCACGTCGGGGTTGGTGCGCCGGAGCGCTGATGCGGTTGCGGCCGGGAGTGCCTCGCCGATGGCGAGTACTCGGTGCAGGGTTCGGGGGAGGCCGGTTTCCAGGAGCATGCCGAGCAGGGAGGGGACGGCGTACAGGGTGGTGATGCCTGCGTTCTCCGCGAGTTCGCGCAGGTGCTCCGGGTCGCGTTCGGTGCCGGGTTCGGTGACCACCAGTTTGCCGCCGGTGGTGAGGTGGGACCAGAACTCCCAGACCGAGAGGTCGAAGGTCGCCGGTGTCTTCAGCAGGGTCGCGTCGTTCGGGCCGAGGTCGAATCGGTCTGCGAGCCAGCTGATCTGGTTGACCGCGGCGGCGTGCGGGATTGCCACGCCCTTGGGTACGCCGGTCGAGCCGGAGGTGAAGATGATGTAGGCGGGGTGCTCCGGGCGGAGGGGTTGCCCGCGGTCCGCGTCGGTGATCGGTGCGGTGCCGGTCCCGGCGGAGGTCCCGTTGGCCGCTACCGCGGCAGAGTTCGGCGCCGCGCCGGTTGCGGCGGAAGTTCGGTTCGCCGCTACCGCGGCCGGGCTTCGGGTGGCGTCGGCGGCATCCGGCTCCACACCGTCGACCACCAGTACCGGGCGGTCGGTGGCGATCGAGGGGCTGTCGGTGGTGGTGAGGATGCAGAGGGGGGCGGCGGTTTCGAGGATGTGGGCGACGCGGTCGGCGGGGTGGTCGGGGTCGAGGGGGACGTAGGCGCCGCCGGCTCGGGTTACCGCGTACATGGCGATGACCAGTTCGACGGAGCGGCGCATGGCGAGGGCGACGGTGCGTTCGGGGCCGACGCCGTGGGACAGCAGGATTCGGGCCAGCTGGGTGACCCTGGCGTCGAGTTCGCGGTAGCGGAGGGTGCTGCCGGTGGCGGCGTCGACCAGGGCGGGGGCGTCGGGGGTGCGGGCCACCTGGGCGGTGAAGAGGTCGTCCAGGGTGGCCGGGGCGAGGGGGGTGGGCGGGGTGGGGGCGAGGAGCGCGGCGCGCTCGGGGGCGGCGAGCAGGTCGAGGTCGCCGACCGGGTGCGACGGGTCGGCGGCCACGCGGTGCAGCACCCGGACCAGGCGGGCGGCGATGGCGTCGGCGGTGGCGGGGTCGAAGAGGTCGGTGGCGTAGCCGAGCGTCAGCTCCAGCCCGGCCGGGGTGCCGTCGGCGGCGTAGTGGTCCTGCACGAAGAGGTGCAGGTCGAACTGGGCGACGCCGTCCTCGAACTCGACCGGCTCGACCGCGAGCCCGGGCAGCTCCAGCGCCCCGCGCTCGTGGTTCTGGAACGAGTAGCCGACCTGGAAGAGCGGGTGCCGCGCGGTGGAGCGAGCCGGGTTCAGCACCTCGACCAGCCGCTCGAACGGGACGTCGGCATTGCTGAGCGCCGCGACGTCGGCCCGCCTCGCGCGGTCGAGCAGCCCGGTGAAGCTCTCCGCGCCGCGCACCTCGGTGCGCAGCACGAGGGTGTTCACGAACATGCCGATGACGTCGTCGAGCTCGGCCGCGCCGCGACCCGCGATCGGCGTGCCGACGGCGATGTCGGCGGTGCCGGAGAGCCGCGCCAGCAGCGCGGCGAAGGCGGCGTGCACCACCATGAACAGGGTGGCGCCGCGGCCGCGGCCGAGCGCGGTCAGCGCCGCGTGCGCCGCGGCGTCCAGGTCGACGCCGACGCGCGCGCCGCGCAGGCTCTGGCGGGGCGGGCGCGGGTGGTCGGTGGGCAGCGCGAGCTGGTCAGGCAGCCCGGCCAGGGTGCCGGTCCAGAACGCGAGCTGTTCGGCGGCCAGTGATTCCGGGTCGGCGTCGGCGCCGAGCAGCGCGTGCTGCCACAGCGCGTAGTCCGCGTACTGCACCGGGAGCGGCGGGAAGGCCGGTGCGGTGCCCGCGGTCCGCGCGGCGTAGGCGGTCATCAGGTCGCGGGCGAAGGGCACCAGCGAGGAGCCGTCGGCGGCGATGTGGTGCAGGGCCGCGGCGAGCACGTGCTCGCGCTCGCCGAGCCGGAAGAGGCGGAGCCGGAGCGGGACCTCGGCGGTGACGTCGAAGGTGGTGGCGGCCAGGGTGGCGATCCGGTCGGGCACCTCGTCCCGGGAACTCCGCACCGGGTGCAGAGATTTCCGGACGACGTCACCCACCGGGAGGATCTCCTGCACCGGCTCGCCGTCGACCACCGGGTAGCGGGTGCGCAGCGCCTCGTGCCTGGCGAGCACGTCGGTGACGGCGGCGGCCAGCGCCCCGGTGTCGAGTTCACCGGTGAGCCGGAGCGCGAACGGGATGTTGTAGGCGGTCGCGGCGGTACCGAAGCGGTTCAGGAACCACATGCGCTGCTGCGCGGGCGAGAGCGGAATCCGCGCGGGGCGCTCCCCCGCGACGAGCGCGGGGCGCCGCTCCTCGGCACCGGCCACGACCGCCCGCGCGAGGTCGGCGACGCGCGGCGCCTCGAAGAGCGTGCGCACCCCGACCGCCCGGTCCAGCGCGGCCCCGACCCTGGCCGCCACCTTGGCGGCCAGCAATGAGCTGCCGCCGAGCGCGAAGAAGTCGTCGTCCGCGCCCGCCCGCTCCAGCCCGAGCACCTCGGCGTACACCGCGGCGACGATCTGCTCCGCGTGCCCGCTCGGCGCCCGGTACCCGGCCGCCTCGAACACCGGCGCGGGCAGCGCCGCCCGATCCAGCTTCCCGTTGACCGTCAACGGAATCCGCTCGACCTCGACCAGCGCCGCCGGAACCATGTGCTCCGGAAGCACCGAGGCCAGCGCCTGCCGCAGCGCACCGAGATCCAGCGCGACCTCGCGAGCGGCCTCCGGCACGACGTAACCGACAACGGCGCCCTCGTCGGCCAGATCGTGCCGCACGATCACCGCGGCCTCGCGCACCCCTGGCGCGCGCACCAGCTGCGCCTCGATCTCCCCCAGCTCGATCCGGAATCCCCGCAGGTTGACCTGCTGATCCGCCCGCCCGAGGTACTCCAGGTCACCGGTGGCGGTCCACCGCGCCAGGTCACCGGAGCGGTACGCCCTTGTACCGTCACCCGCGTACGGGTCGGCGACGAAGCGGCTCGCCGTGAGCCCGCCCCGGTTCAGGTACCCGCGCGAGAGCTGCAGGCCGGAGACGTAGATCTCCCCCGGCACCCCGGCGGGCACCGGCCGCAGCCGCTCGTCCAGCAGCCGCACGGTCAATCCGGGCAGGGCGCTGCCGATGACACCGGTCGCCCCCGGCGCCAGGACGCGGTGCGTGACGTGCACCGTCGTCTCGGTGATGCCGTACATGTTCACCAGCGCGGGCTGCTCCGGATACCGCCCCTGCCACTCGCGCAGCCGCGACGGCTCCAGCGCCTCACCGCCGAAGATGACCGCGCGCAGCGCGTTCGGCGCCTGCGGTTCGGCCAGGTCGGCGGCGATCAGCTGGTAGAAGGCGGACGGGGTCTGGTTCAGCACCGTCACCCCTTCGGCGCGCAGCAGCTCGCGGAACTGCTGCGGGGAGCGGGCAACGAAGTGGTCGACCACCACGACGCGCGCACCGTGCAGGAGCGCGCCCCAGATCTCCCAGACCGAGAAGTCGAAGGCGTACGAGTGGAACATCGTCCAGACGTCGGACGGCCCGAAGTCGAACAGCTCCCTGGTGTTGTCGAGGAGCCGCAGCACCGCCCGATGCGGAACCACGACGCCCTTCGGCCTGCCGGTCGACCCCGAGGTGTAGATGACGTACGCCGGATGGTCCGGGCGCAGCGGCGCCCGCCGCTCCGCGTCGGTGATCGGCCCGGTGCCGGTCCGGTCGGCGCCGGACAGCAGGGTGCCGGTGACATCGATGACCGGCCCGGCGAACCAGTCCGCGGGCAGCCCGGCGTCCGGCGACGTGACGGCGCAGATGGGGGCGGCGTCGTCGAGGACGTAGGCGATGCGGTCGGCGGGGTACCCGGGATCGACCGGAAGATAGGCGGCACCGGCTTCGAGAACCGCGAGCAGCGCGACGATCAGCTCCGCCGAACGCGGAAGCGCGACCGCGACCAGCGTCTCCGGCCCCGCCCCCGCGGCGATCAACCGCCGGGCGAGCTGCCGCGCCCGAGCCGCCAACTCCCCGAAACTCAACTCCGACGACCCGTGCCGCACAGCCACCGCGTCGGCAGCCGAAGCCGCCCGCGCGAACCGGGAAACGAGCGTATCGCTCGCGACCTCGGCAACCGGCGCGGAAACAGCCCACGCACGCAGCGCGAGCTCCTGCTCCTCGGCACTGAGCAGCTGGATATCCCCGACCACAACGGTCGGATCCGCCGCCGCTGCCGCCAGCACCTGCGCGAACCGCCGCCCGAGCACCTGCACGGTCCCGGCGTCGAAAAGGTCGGTGGCGTAGACGATCTCCACATCCATTCCACCCGCACGACCATCCGCGTCGTACGCCTCGACCACGGTGAACTGCAGATCGAACTTCGCCACCGCCGGCGCGACCGGGTACGGCGCGACGGTGAGCCCGGGCAACTCCAGCACCGGCGGCGTGAAGTTCTGGAAGCTCAGCGCCACCTGGAAGAGCGGGTGCCGATCCGCGGTCCGGGCCGGCGCCAGCCGCTCCACCAGCTCCTCGAAGGCGGCGTCCGGCCGGGAGAGATCGTCCAGATCGCCGGTGCGCACGGCGTCCAGCACCGCCTCGAACCGGTCGCGCACGTCGACCGTGCTCCGCAGCACCAGCGTGTTCACGAACATGCCGACCATGGGGTCGAGCGCGGCATCGCCGCGTCCCGCCACCGGCGTGCCGACGGCGATATCGGCGCTCCCGGAGAGCCGGGCGAGCAGCACGGCGAGCGCCGCGTGCACCGTCCCGAAGAGCGTGCTCTCCCGCTTCCGAGCCAGCTCACCGAGCTCGCCGTGCAGGTCGGAGTCGATGTACAGGTGGTGCACCGCACCCCGGTGCGAGGCGGCGGCGGGCCGCGGCCGGTCCGCGGGCAGCTCGAGCTGCTCGGGCAGCGCGGCCAGCCGCTGCTGCCAGTAGTCGAGCTGCCGCTCGGTCTCCGGGTGCGCCCGCTGCGCCTCCTGCCAGAGCGCGTAGTCGGCGTACTGCACCGGAAGCGGCGCCAGCCCCGGCTCCCTTCCGGCAGCCCTGGCGGCGTACGCACTGGTCAGGTCGGCGGCCAGCGGTGCGAGGGAGAATCCGTCGCACGCGATGTGATGCACGATCACCAGCAGGACGTGCTCGTCCGGCGCGGTCCGCACCAGCGCCGCCCGCACCGGCAGATCGGTGGTCAGATCGAACGCGGCCTCGGCGACAAGAGCCGAGATCCCGGAGTCCGGCGCCCCGCTCACCGTGCCCCGAGCCCCGCCCCCCGCACCACCGGACCCGGGCGCCGCACCTCGCGCACTATCCACCGCAGGTTCGCCGCCCCGAGCGCCATCGGATTCGTTCCCCGCGCCGCGCGCAACATCCGCCCCGCTCAGGACCCGCAGCGCGACCCGGGCATCGGGCACCACCAACTGCTCGGGCCCATCCGGCCCATCCGGATAAATAGTCCGCAGCACCTCGTGCCGCTCGACCACATCCCCGAGCGCCGCCTCCAGCGCACCCCGGTCGATCACACCGCGCAGGTGCAGCGCCAGCGGCACCGTATTGAGCGTGTCCGCCCCGTCGAGATACCGGTTCACGAACCACATGCGCCGCTGCGCCGCGGTCAGCGGAATCCGCCCCGGCCGCGCGACCCGGACCACCGGCGGCCGCGCCCCCTCCCCGCGATGCCGCGCGGCCCGCGCGGCCAGCCCCGCCACGGTCGGCGCCTCGAAGAGCATGCGCACCGGCAGCGTCGCGTCGAGCGCGGCCCCGAGCCGGGCCACGACCCGGGTGGCGCTCAGCGAGTTCCCGCCGAGCGCGAAGAAATCGTCGTCCGCCCCGACCGACCCCAGCCCGAGCACCTCGGTGAAGGCAGCCGCGGCCGCCTCCTCCGCGACCCCGCGCGGCGCCCGGTACCCGGCCGCCCCGCCGAACTCCGGGTCGGGCAGCGCCCGCCGATCCAGTTTCCCGGAACCGCTGAGCGGCAACGCGTCCAGCACGACGACGGCGGCCGGAACCAGCGCGGCCGGTAGTCGCTCGGCGACCGAAGCCCGCACCGCGACCGGGTCGAGGTGCCCGTCCCGGCCCGGCACCGCGTACGCGACCAGGTGCTCCCCGCGCAGCAGCACGGCGGCCTGCGCCACCGCGGCGTCCGCCCGCAGCACGGCCTCGATCTCGCCCAGCTCGATCCGCTGCCCGCGCAGCTTGACCTGGAAATCCGTGCGCCCCAGGTACTCCAGCGCACCGTCGCCGCGCCAGGCGGCCAGATCACCGGTGCGGTACATCCGCGCCCCCGGCCCGCCGAACGGGTCGGCGACGAACCGCTCCGCCGTCAGCTCACCCCGCCCCACGTACCCCCGCGCCAGCTGCGCACCCGCCAGGTACAGCTCGCCGGGCACGCCGACCGGCACCGGCCGCAGCCGCGCGTCCAGCACGTACACGCGGGTGTTGAAGACCGGCGAGCCGATCGGAACGGCAGCCGTGTCCGCCTCGGTGACCTCGTGGTACGTCACGTCCACCGCGGCCTCGGTCGGCCCGTAGAGGTTGTGCAGCCAGGCACTGGTCGAGTCGAGCAGCTTCCGCGCCACCGGCGCGGGCAGCACCTCCCCGGAGGAGAACACATTGCGCAGGTCGGAGAAGTCCCCGAGCCGGTCCTCGGCCACGAAGACCGCGAGCATGGACGGCACGAAGTGCACCGTCGTCACCTGCTCGGCCACGATCACCTCGGCCAGGTAGGCGGGGTCGCGGTGCCCGTCCGGCTTCGCGACCACCAGCCGCGCCCCGGTCTGCAGCGGCCAGAAGAACTCCCACACCGACACGTCGAAGGTGGCCGGCGTCTTCTGCAGCACCACGTCGAACCGGTCCAGCCCGTACTCCTCCTGCATCCACACCAGGCGGTTCACGATCGCGGCATGCGACACCGCGACACCCTTCGGGCGGCCGGTGGAACCGGAGGTGAAGATGACGTACGCGGTATTCGCCGCCCGCAGCCCCACCTCGCCGAGCGGTGCGTCCGAGTGGGACCCGAGTTCGAGCGAGCCCAGGTCGAGCAGGCGCGTGCCGAGCGAATCGACGGGCAACCCACCCCGGACGAGCACGAACTTCGCCCGCGCCGTCCCCAGCACCCCGGCGATCCGCTCCGCCGGATGCTCCGGATCGATCGGCAGGTACGCCCCGCCCGCGGCGAGCACCGCGTACAGCGCGACCACCAGGTCGACCCCGCGCGGCAGCGCGATCCCGACCACGACCTCCGGCCCGACCCCGTGCGCGACGAGCGCCCGCGCCGTCCGGTGCACCCGCCCCGCGAACTCCGCGTAACTCAGCGTCTCGCCCTCGAAGGTGACCGCGGGCGCCTCGGGCGTCGCCGCCGCCTGCGCCTCGAACATCGAGACCAGGGTGGCGTCCGGGTCCACCGGGAAGTCCGTGTCGTTCCAGGTGCGCAGCACGCGCTCGGTCTCGCCCGCGGCCAGCAGCGGCAGATCGCCGACCGCCCGCTCCGGCTCGGCGACCAGGGCGCGCAGCAGCAGGGTCAGCCGCGAAGCGAGGGCGCCGACCGTCCCCCCGTCGTACAGGTCGGTGGCGTATTCGAGCACGGCGGGCAGCGGGCCGTCCGCCCGCTCGGTGACCGTCAGCTGGAGGTCGAACTTCGCGGTGGCCGTGTCGATGTCGAGCGGCTCGACCGCGAGCCCGGGCAGCGCGGGCACGGCGGGCGGCTCCTGGCGCAGGTCGAGCATGACCTGGAAGAGCGGGTGCCGCCCGGTGGTTCGCTCCGGGCTCAGCGCCTCGACCAGCCGCTCGAACGGGATGTCGGCGTGCGCGAAGGCGCGCAGGTCACCGTCGCGGACCGCGGCGAGCAGGGCCGTGAAGCCCGCCGCCGGGTCGACCGCGGTGCGCAGCACCAGGGTGTTCACGAACATGCCGACCACGTCGTCCAGCGCCGCGTCGGCCCGCCCCGCCACCGGCGTGCCGAGCGCGATGTCGGTGCCGCCGGTGAGCCGGGCCAGCAGCGCCGCGAAGGCCGCCTGCAGCGCCATGAAGAGCGTGGTCCCGGTGGCCGCGGCCAGCTCGCGCAGCGCGCCCGCGGTCGCCGCGTCCACGGTGAAGGCGTGCCTGGCGCCGCGGCCGGAGGCGACCGCGGGGCGCGGCCGGTCGGTGCGCAGCCCGAGCTCGTCCGGGAGCCCGGCAAGCTCGCCGCGCCAGAACCGGAGCTGCTCCGCGAGCGGCGATTCCGGGTCGTCGGCGCTGCCGAGCACGGTGTGCTGCCAGACCGTGAAGTCGGCGTACTGCAGCGGCAGCGGGGTGAACCCGGGCTCACCGCCGCCGACCCTGGCGGCGTACGCCTGCAACAGATCCCGGGTGAGCGGCGGGATGGACCAGCCGTCCGCCGCGATGTGGTGCAGCGCGACGACCAGCACCGCCCGCTCCGCACCGACCCGCAGCACCGCGAACCGCACCGGCGCCTCGCGGTCCAGCGCGAACGGCTCGGCGGCCAGCGCCCGCACCCGCCGCCGGACCGCGTTGCCCTCCACCTGCTCGACCGTCACCGGCACCCGCGCCGGGTCCGGCGGCAGGATCTGCTGGCAGCCGACCCCGTCCACCGCCGGGTAGCGGGTGCGCAGCGCCTCGTGCCTGGCCAGCAGGTCACCGACCGCGGCGCGCAGCGCGGCCTCGTCCAGCTCGCCGTCCAGCCGGAAGGCGGCGACCAGGGTGTTCGCCACCGACTCGCTGTCGAACCGGTCGAGGAACCACAGCCGCTGCTGCGCGTAGGAGAGCGGCAGCGGCTCCGGCCGCAGCACGGCCACGGGGGCGGGCAGCCGCCGCACCGCACCGCGCTCGGCCAGCCCGCGGGCCAGCGCGCCGACCGTCGGCAGGTCGAAGAGCGCGCGCACCGGGACGTCGAGTTCGAGCCGGGCCGCGATCCGGGCCGCGATCCTGGTCGCGACCAGCGAGTTGCCGCCGAGCGCGAAGAGGTCGTCGTCCAGCCCGACCCGCTCCAGCCCGAGCACCTCGCCGAAGACCGCGGCCACGGTGCGCTCGATCGCGGTCTCCGGGGCGCGGAAGGCGGCGACGGTGAGCTCCGGCTCCGGCAGCGCGCGCCGGTCGAGCTTGCCCGCGGCGGAGAGCGGGAGCGCGTCCAGCAGGACGAAGGCGCCGGGCACCATGTACGAGGGAAGCAGCTCGCGCAGCCGCTGCTCCAGCACCGCGGCGGGGTCGGGGACCGTGCACACCACCCACGCGACCAGCAGCTCACCGGCGGCGTGCGTGTACACCCCGGCGGCGGCCGCGCGCACCTCGGGCTGCGCGGCCAGCGCGGCCTCGACCTCGCCCAGCTCCAGCCGCTGCCCGCGCAGCTTCACCTGGAAGTCGGCGCGGCCGAGGTACTCCAGCTCGCCGGAGCGGTTGCGGCGCACCAGGTCACCGGTCCGGTAGAGCCGCGTCCCGGCGGGACCGGCGACGAACCGCTCCGCGGTGAGCGCGGCCCGGCCGTGGTAGCCGCGGGCCAGCTGGGTACCGCTCAGGTACAGCTCGCCGACCACGTTGTCCGGCACCGGGCGCAGCCTGCGGTCCAGCACCAGCGCGGTGCTGCCGGGCACCGGGCGCCCGATCGGCACCGGCCCGGTCGCGGCTGCCTGCACCGGCGCGAAGGTGGCGTGCACGGTGAACTCGGTGGGGCCGTAGAGGTTGTGCAGCGCGGCGGTGCTCACCGCGCCGAAGGCGGCGGCCGCCGCCCCGGTCATGGCCTCGCCGGCGACCAGCACCAGCCGCAGCGAGCCGAGCGTCCCGGCCGGGGCCGCCTCGGCGAAGGCGGTGAGCATGGACGGCACGAACGACGTCGCGGTGATGCCGTACTCGGCGATGACCGCGGCCAGGTACCCGGTGTCCCGGTGCCCGTCGTGCGCCGCGACGACAACGCGCGCACCCCTGGTGAGCGGGGCGAACAGCTCCCACACCGAGACGTCGAAGGTCGCTGGGGTCTTGAAGAGCACGGTGTCGGCCGCGTCCAGCGCGTACTCGGCGGCGATCCAGGCGATCTGGGCGGCCAGCCCGGCGTGCGTCACGGTGACGCCCTTTGGCCGCCCGGTGGAGCCGGAGGTGAAGATCAGGTACGCGGCGTGCTCCGGCCGCAGCGGCCGCAGCCGGTCGGCGTCGGTCACCGGGGTGTCGGTGTAGGCGGCGTGCCCGGGGTCGTCGACGATGAGCACCGGCAGTTCCCTCGGCGTCCCCCGGCCATCATCCCCGGTCGGCACCGGCAGCTCGCCCGGCCCGCACCGGCCACGATCCTTGGTCGGCACCGGCAGCTCGTCCGGCACTGCCCACCCGTCGGCTGCCCTGGTCAGCACGCAGATCGGCGCGGCTTCGGCGAGCACGGTGGCCAGCCGCGCGGCAGGCTGATCCGGATCGACCGGGACATACGCGCCACCGGCCACCAGCACGGCGTGCGCGGCAACCACGAACTCCAGCGAGCGGCGCATACCGAGCACCACCCTGGTCTCCGGCCCGACCCCGGCCGCGATCAGCGCGCGGGCCAGCCGGGCGGTCTCGGCGGCGAAGTCCGCGTAGCTCAGGGTGCGCGCGCCATCGGTGACGGCGGGGGCGCCAGGGGTGCGCAGCGCCTGCGCGGCGAGCGGCTCCAGCACGGTGCCGGGGGCGGCGAGCGCGGGAGCCGTGCCGAGCGCGGCGATCCGGCCGCGCTCGGTGGCGTCCAGCACCGGCAGGTCGCCGACGGGAACCGCCGGGTCGGCGAGCACGGCGCGCAGCAGCATGACCAGCGCCCCGGCCAGCCCCTCGATCGTCGCGCGGTCGAAGAGCTCCGTCGCGTACGAGATTTCGGCTGCTACCTCGGCCGGTGCCGAACCTTCCCCGAGCTCGGCACCGACCGGGCGCTCCCTCCGGCTCGCCGAGATGGTGAGCTGGAGGTCGAATTTGGTGACTCCCGTGTCCAGGGTACTGGCGCGCACCTGCGCGCCGGGCAGTTCCAGTGTGATTGCCGTCGCGTTGTCGAAGGCGAGCAGCACCTGGAAGAGCGGGTGCCGCGCCTGCGACCGCGGCGGGTCGATGACCTCGACGAGCTGCTCGAACGGCACGTCGGCGTGGCCGAAGGCGGCGAGGTCGGTATCGCGCACCGTGCGGAGCAATTCGGCGAAGGGCATGGCCGGGTCGACCGCGGTGCGCAGCACCAGGGTGTTCACGAACATGCCGACCAGGTCGTCCAGCGCGCGGTGGCCGCGCCCGGCGACCGGGGTGCCGATGGCGATGTCGTCGGCCCCGGCGAACCGGGCGAGCAGCACGGCGAGCGCGGCGTGCCACACCATGAAGGTGGAGACCCCGTGCGCCGCGGCGAATTCGCCGATGGCGGCGGCCAGCCCGGCGGACACCGGCAGCCGGTGCGTGCCGCCGCGGCCGGAGGCGATCGCGGGGCGCGGGCGGTCGGTGGGCAGCGCGAGCGAGTCGGGCAGCCCGGCCAGCTGATCGGTCCAGTAGGCCAGCTGCCCGCCGCGGTCGAGTTCGTGCTGCCAGAGGCTGTAGTCGGCGTACTGCACCGCGAGCGGCGGCGCGGCCGACGCGGCACCGGTCAGCCGGGCGCTGTAGGCGTGCGCGAGGTCGCGGGCGAGGACCCGCAGCGAGAGGCCGTCGGCGGCGATGTGGTGCAGCACGACGAGCAGCGCGAACGAATCGTCGTCGACGGCGAAGAGCGTTGCCCGGAAGGGGATCTCGCGGGTCAGGTCGAAGCCGGTCGCAGCCGCGGCGGCGAGCCTGCCGTCCAGCTCGTCGGCGGTCACCGGCACCGGCGCGTCCAGCATGGGCGCCGGGTCGAGCACCAGCTGGTGGGCGGGCGACGGCTCCTCGGCGGCCGGGAAGACGGTGCGCAGCACCTCGTGCCTGGTGACCAGGTCGGTCACCGCGGCGCGCAGCGCATCCGGCTCGACCGTGCCGGTGAGCCGCAGCACGAAGGGCATGTTGTACCCCGCGCCGCCGCGCTCGAACCGGTTCAGGAACCAGATGCGCCGCTGCGCGGGGGACAACGGAACCAGCGGCGGCCGTTGCCGCGCCCGCAGCTGCGCGACACCGGGCGCGCCGCCGGATCCGCCCGCCCGCTCGACGAGCTCCGCGAGCCCACGCACCGTCGTCGCGGTGAACAGGTCGCGGACCCCGAGCGGGCAGTCCAGGTCGGCGGAGAGCCTCGGGGCCCCCCGGGGGGGCGCGCGGGGGGTGCCCCCGCGGGGGGACATGGCGGCGGCCGGCCCCGCCCCCCCGCCCCCCCGCGGCGGTTGGGCCCCCCTATACCCCGGGCCCGGGCCGCGTCGCCGACGCGCTCAGGCCTTGGCGGCCTTGTTGTAGG
>NZ_JBHUXA010000014.1:173715-200460 GCF_042669725.1 Nocardia sp. NPDC057227
GCCATCCCTGTTGCCCCAATGTCTGGGGGGCTGGTTTTTGTTTATAAGAGACTGGTCCTGGGGGGGGGAGCGCCTCGCGGCCACGTGGGGGGCCGCGAGGCTGTTCCCGCCGAGGGTGAAGAAGTCGTCGTCGCGCCCGACCCGCGCGCAGCCGAGCACCTCCGCGAAGACCCCGGCCACGATCTCCTCGATCGGGCCCACGGGCGCGGTGTGCACCGCCGCGGTGCGGACCGGCGCGGGCAGCGCCGACCGATCCAGTTTGCCCGACGCCGTCACCGGAAGCGCGTCGAGGACCACGAAAGCCGCCGGGACCATGTACGACGGCAGCGCCGCGAGCGCCGCCGCGCGGAGTTGCCCGAGCTCGGGCGGGGCCGCCGCCCCGGCGGGCACCGCGTAGGCGACGAGCTGCTCGCCCGCCCCCGCGTCGTCGCGGACGAGCACGACCGCGCGGGCAACGCCGGGCACCGCCTCGAGCACCGCCTCGATCTCGCCGAGCTCGATCCGCAGCCCGCGCAGCTTGACCTGGAAGTCGGTGCGGCCGAGGTACTCCAGCTCACCGGTGGCGGTCCAGCGCACCAGGTCGCCGGTGCGGTAGAGCCGCGCGCCCGGGTCCGCGATGCCGTCCGGCCCGCCGAACGGGTCGGCGACGAAGCGCGCCGCGGTCAGCCCCGGCCTGGCGATGTACCCGCGGGCGAGCTGTACCCCCGACAGATACAGCTCGCCCGGAGCCCCGACCGGTACCGGCCGCAGCCGTGAATCGAGCACGTGCAGCCGGGTGTTGAACACCGGAGCACCGATCGGTACCGAGCGGGAGTCGTTGTCGGTCACCTCGTGGAAGGTGACGTCGACCGCCGCCTCCGTTGGACCGTAGAGGTTGTGCAGCCTGGCCCCGGTGCGCCGCCGCAGCCGCTGCGCGGTGGCGGCGGGCAGCGCCTCGCCGGAGGCGA
Organism: Nocardia sp. NPDC057227; assembly: GCF_042669725.1. Taxonomy (NCBI): domain Bacteria; kingdom Bacillati; phylum Actinomycetota; class Actinomycetes; order Mycobacteriales; family Nocardiaceae; genus Nocardia; species Nocardia sp. NPDC057227. The sequence goes on from NZ_JBHUXA010000014.1 coordinate 174,663, forward strand.
AGACCTGCCGCAGGGTGCTGCGCGCCGGGAAGTCCCGGTACCCGAGGAAGGCGTCGAGCACCGACGGCACGAAGTGCGCGACCGTCACGCCGTGCGCGGCGATGACGGCGTGCAGGTGCGCGGGGTCGCGGTGCCCGTCCGGGCCCGCGAGGACCAGGGTGGCGCCGACCTGCAGCGGCCAGAAGAACTCCCACACCGACACGTCGAAGGTGGCCGGGGTCTTCTGCAGGACGACGTCGTCCGTGCCGAGCCGGTACTGCTCCTGCATCCACACCAGCCGGTTCACGATGGCCGCGTGCGTCACCGTCACGCCCTTCGGGAGCCCGGTGGAGCCGGAGGTGAACAGCACGTACGCCGGATTCTCCGGCCGCACCGTCGGCAGCGCGCTGCCATCGGGGGCGGAGGCGATGGCCTCGGCCAGGTCGAGCACCGGAATCGCAGGCAGCGGGCTTGCGCCCGTCGTCAGCACGCATGCGGGCGCCGCGGTGCGCAGGATGTGCGCGGTCCGCTCGGCCGGATGATCCGGGTCGAGCGGCAGGTACGCCGCCCCCGCCGCCTGGATCCCGTACAGCGCCACCACCAGGTCGAGCGAGCGCCGCAGGTGCACCGCGACCACGGTCTCCGGCCCGGCCCCGCGCGCCACCAGCGCCCGCGCCAGCCGCGCACTGCGCGCGGCCAGCTCGCGATAGGTCAGCGCGGCACCGTCGGCCGCGCGCACCGCGACGGCGTCGGGGGTGCGCCGCACCTGCGCCAGAAACAGCTCCGGCAACGTCGCCGCAGGCACCGCGAACCCGGTCTCGTTCCAGATCCGCGTGCTCACCTCCAGCTCCAGCTCGGTGGCGACCGGAACGACGTCCAGCCGCTGCTCGGGCGCCACCGCGGCCAGCCGCTCCAGGAACCCGGCGAACCGCGCGTGGTGCCGCGAGACCTCCTCCGGCGTGTAGAGGTTCGGGTTCGCCTCCAGGTCGACGTGCACCAGGTCCCGATCGCCGTAGTACACGTTCAGGCTCAGGTCCTCCACCGCGCCGGTGGAGACCACATGGTTGCGGCCGGTGGTCGAGCCGAGCGTCAGATCGGTGCCGAACAGCATGATGTTGGCGAGCGGCCCGAAGAGCGCACGGCGGGCAGGCGCCCCCTCGCGCTCGCCCGCGCCGCGGATGTCCTCGTGCCGGAAGCGCTGGTGCCGCAGCGCCCCCGTCACCTCGACCCTGGTGTCGCGCAGCAGCTCACCCCAGGTGCCGTCCACCCGCAGCCGGAGCGGGACCACGTTGGAGAGCATGCCGCCCGAGCGCCGCATCACGGCGGTGGTCCGCGCGGTCACCGGCAGGCTCAGCACCACCTGTTCGCGGTCGGTGAGCCTGCCGAGGTAGCAGGCGAAACCGGCCAGCAGCACGACGGCGAGCGTGGAGTCGTGCGCGGCGGCGAGCGCGGTCAGCCGCTCGGTCAGCCGCTCCGGCAGCACCGCGCCCGCGACGAGATTGCTCGCCGATCGCGGGGCCGTGCGCCCGGCCAGGCTGGTCGCCTCGTCGAGCCCGGCCACCCGCGCGGCCCAGTGCTCCCGGTCGGCGGCGAAGCGGCTGCTCTCCCGGTAGCGCAGCTCGGCGTCGGCGAGCTCGGTCAGCGACCCCGTCCGCGCCGGGGCCGGCTCGGTGCCGGAGACCCGCGCGGTGTACAGCTCGGCGATCCGGGTCGCGCTGGCGAGCGCGCCGAATCCGTCGAGCACGATGTGATGCACCCGCATATACCAGAACCAGCGCCGCGCGCCGACCCGCAGCGCGGCGCCCGCGAAGAGCCGGTCGGCGAGCAGGTCGACCGGGCGGGCCGCGTCGGCCCGCATCCAGGCGTGCCCGGCGGCGACCGGATCGGCGTGCCCGCGCAGGTCGACGACCGGGATGTCGACGTTCAGCGTGGGATCGACGAGCTGGAACGGCACCCCGTCCCGCTCCCCGATCCGGACCAGCGCCGATTCGTACTCCGCGGCGGCGACCCGCGTGACCTCCTGCAGCAGCTCCGGATCGAGCTCGCCCTCGACGTCGACGTACTGGGCGACATTGATCGGGACCTCGGGCTCGAGCAGCTGGGCGTACCAGACACCCAGCTGCGCCGGGGCCAGCGCGAACGGTTCGGTGCCCTGGGTTCCGCCGTCGTTCCGCACGCCGGCCCCACCCGTCTCCGTACCCTGCACCAGAGCCTCCAAGCTATCCGATTCCGTTGTCGCCGAACGGTTTCCGGGCAGCACAAAGAGACCTGCGCTACCGCGGGGTGTTGACTGCGCGACCTGCCGTTACGGCTCGCGCTGATCCTCGAATGTGAACGAATCGGTGGCCGCCGGCTCCCGGTGGCCACCAGTCCTCGGCGGTGTCCGCCCGCCGGGGCCGGTTCAGCTGTCCTGACTCCTCACCATTCCGCCGCGGGTGTCGTCACCGCGACCTGTTGCCTACCTCACACGGATTCGTTCCGCGCATTGGACACTATGTCCTGCGTTAAAAAAACGGAACTTTTTCATCCAAAAAACCTGGGCGATTGACCAGAAGTTGCCGGGTGGCCCGGACAATCCGGGCACGAAGGTGTTCCGGACCACAATCAGCGGCTGAATGTGACCTGTGGCACCGACGCCGGCCGAGACTATGGGGCAAAACGTTGCATCCGCGTTGCATCGGCGCCGAGCCTGCGATCGAGAACCCGGATCTTGGCCTCTATCTGCGCGTACAGCGGGGATTCGCGATCGACGGTGGCGCGATATGCCACCCAGGCGTCGGCGTCGTCCCGTCCTTCGGGGCCAGCGGTCCACCGGCGCAGCACGGCGGAGTCGCCGGAGTTCAGCACCGCCGCGCGCAGCCGCACCCGCAGTTCGTCGCGGATGTCGAGAATGCCGGGGGCGTTCGAGCGCGGCAGCACGGGCCCGGCGTAGAGCCGGAGCGCGGCGTCGACGTCGCCGGAGTCGAGCGCGCCGCGCAGCGCGTCGACGTCGGTAGCCACGTGGGTGCGCAGCCGGTACGGCCGGGAGCCGAAGACGGCGGGGCCGACGACCGCGCGCAGCCGGGACATGGCGGCCCTGATGGTGCCGTTGTCCAGGTCGGTGTCGTCGAGCAGCAGCGCGAGATGGTCGGCGCCGAGCCCCTCGGGGTGCTCGGTGAGCAGCAGCAGGATCTCGGCGTGGCGCTGGGAGAGCAGCACCCGGCCGGTCGGCGTGGAGAGCTGTGGCTGGCCGAGGCCGAGCACGTCGAGCGCGAGCCTGCCGATCGGCGGGGCCGGATCGTCCGGGGAGCCGTGCCGCTCGGCCCGCATGGCGCGCAGCACCAGGTCCATCTCGGCGGCGGTGGCCGCCGCCTTGACCAGGGCGAGGATCTCCGGCCGGGCCACCCGGACGCCACCCGCGATCATCAGCACCCCGACCAGCCTGCCGTCCGGCGCGTGCACGGGGGCGGCCGCGCCGGTGAGCTGGTGCATGCGGTGCAGGAAGTGCTCGGGGCCGTGGATCCAGGCCGCGCGGCCGGTGCGGACGACGAGCCCGACGGCGCCGGTGCCGACCCGCCGCTCGCTCAGGTCGTCGCCCGCGCGCAGCCCGATCTCGGCGACCGCGTTCACCAGGTCCTCGTTGCCGTGCACGGTGAGCACCCGGCCGAACTGGTCGGCGACCACCACGATGAGCCCGCCGCGCGCGGCGTCCTGCACGAGGAGTTTGTCGATGAGCGGCATCAGCACGGCGATCGGGTGCGCGTCCCGGTAGCGCTGCAGATCGGCGCCGCGCAGCCCGCGGCCGTCCACCGGGTCGAGCGGATCGATGCCCCCGCGCACGCTCCGCAACCACGATTCGAGGACGAGGGGGCGCAGCAGACCGGCGAGCTGCGACAGCTGCTCGCCACCCGCGCCGAGGTACCCGTGGGCCTGCGCGGCATAGGCCTCCAGCGCACCGAGCTCGGAGCCGTGCTCCGCAGCAGGGGCCGCCGTAATACCTTCGCGCGGTCGGGTAGCGGCGTCTTCTTGCTGCCCTCGAGGCCGCCCACCCGCAAGATTGCTGACCATTAGCCTTTCTTTCCCCCCCAAACTGTACCGGCGCGTAGGTTCTCGGCGGGGCGGATGGCTCCTTTGTCCTTCACCTCACAACGGCGACCGAGGCGGAGAAATTGTGACCTATTAGTCGTTCAGATTATCCGCGCAGGCCGGCCGCGATCAGCTCCGCGAGTGCGACGACCATCGCCTGCGGCCCGCGGGCCAGCGGGACCGGCACGATCGACAGGTCCGCGATCCACAGGTCGTCCAGGCCGTACAGCCGTCCCATCCGGTCCACCACCGCATGGTTGTCATCCTGCCTCCCCATGCGACAGGAGCCGGCCAAATGTTGCGAAGTGGTGAGAATCGCGGGCAGCCCGGCCGCCGCGGGCGGCTGCGCCGAGACCGCCGCGCCCGCCATCCCGGACAGCAGTTCGGCCGCGCTGCCGAGGCCGTCGCGCATCGCCCGCCGATCGGCCGCGGCGGCCAGGTGGTTGTGTTCGATCACAGGCGGCACGCGGGGGTCGGCGGCGCGCAGCCGGAGCGTCCCGGTGGTAGCCGGGCGCATGAGCGCGACCCCGATCCGGCGCACCCCGGGCGCGAACTCCAGCGCGTACGGCCGCACCTCGACGCCGTCCAGCTCCAGCACGGTCTCCAGCGCCACCGCGCCGGGGCGGCTCGAGGCGATGCGGTAGTCGAGCCCGATCTCCGGGTGGTCGGCGCAGTGCAGCCCGACCGGCGCCGCCAGCACCGGCTCGATCCCGGCGGCGCGCAGCTCCTCCGGTGGGCCGATACCCGAGCGCAGCAGCAGCGCCGCCGACTCGATGGCGCCCGCGCAGAGCACCACCCGGCCCGCGGGCAGGGTCTCGGTCTCCGTGCGCACCCCGGCCACCCGGCCGTGTTCGATGAGCAGCCCGGTGACCTGGGTTCCGCCGCGCAGCGTGAGGTTCGGCCTGCTCAGCGCGGGCAGCAGGTAGCGGGAGCCGGTGTCGGCGCGCAGCGGGCCGTCCAGCGAGCAGGGCACCGGGCCGACGCCGGTGGCGGGGGCATCCGGGGCATTCCAGTCCGGCACGGCCGGGAAGCCCGCGGCCAGCGCGGCGGCGGTGAAGGGGTCGTCCGGCGCGGCGGGGCGGCGCACCGGGATGGGGCCGTCGGTGCCGTGGTAGGGCGCGGAGCCGAAGTCGAGGTCGCGCTCGATCGCCGCGAAGACCGGCGCCAGGGCGGCAGCGCTCCAGGTGTCGTCGCCGACCTGCGCGGACCAGGCGGCGAGGTCGGCGGCGGGCGGGCGGATGAAGTAGGCCCCGTTGACCGCGCCGGAGCCGCCGAGCGCCGCGCCGCGCACCAGGGTGGCCGCGACCGGGATGCCGTCGGCGTACCCGAGCACGGCGGGGTAGTGCCGCAGCCACGGCGCGGCCGGGTCGAGCGGCAGGGTCGCGGCGTCGAGCAGGCCGGGCGGGGCCTGCGCGGGGGTCGCCCAGACCGGGCCCGCCTCCAGGACCAGCACGGTGTGCGCGGGGTCGGCGCTCAGCCGGGCGGCGACCACGCAGCCTGCGGTACCGGCGCCGACGACCAGCGTGTCCGGCTCCGGCCGCACGGCTCAGCCCATCCGGAAGCGGAGCACCGGGGTGAGCGCGGCCGCGCTGCGCGCCCGGTACGCCCCGAGCCACAGGCCGGAGCCGTAGGCGATGTCGTCCAGCCGCTTGAACCCCAGGTACCGCACCGGGTCGAGGCCGTCGCGCTGGTAGTGCGTGTACCAGTCGACCAGCCCCTCGCCGACCGCGAGCAGCAGCGCCACCCGCCGGATCCGGCGCGAGGCCAGCACCGCGAGCAGCGTCACCGGCCAGTAGTGCCTGCAGGCCGCGGAGGCGATCCGCCACAGCCCGCCGGCGAAGCCCCTGGTGACGTAGATCGCCGCGATCCGGTTCGGGTTGTCCAGCCCGGCGAGCGCCCGGCGCAGCCGCAGCCCGGCCGCGAACAGCGTGCCGATCCCGCCCGCCGCGCCGAGCTTGGTGCCGGTGCCGAAGAGCACGGCGGCGAGCAGGGTCCAGGCGGGCAGCGTGAGCGGGGAGACCAGCTCCGCGTGCCGCTCCGCCAGCGGGGCGGCGCCGGTGCCGTAGTACCGCCTGCGCGCGAACCAGGAGCGGAAGGTCACCCGGTGGTCGTGCGCCACCCTGGCGGCCGGCTCGTACCGCAGCCGCCAGCCCGCGCGCTCCAGCCGCCAGCACAGGTCGACGTCCTCCGCGACCCGCATCTCCTCGTCGAAGCCGCCCGCGTCCAGCAGCGCCTGCCTGCGCACCAGCAGCGCCGCGCTCGGCACGTAGCTGACCACGGTGTTCGACCGCACCGCGGCCTCGCGCCGCCCCAGGTCCAGCGACGAGCGCGAATGCTCGTAGCGGGCAAGGGCATTGGCGCGCGGGTCGAGCGCGACGATGCGCGGCGCGACCAGCGCCACCTCGGGGTCGCTGAAGTGCCCGAGCATGACCTCCAGCCACCCGGTGCGCGGGACGACGTCGCTGTCCAGGAAGGCCACGTAGTCGGTCGTCGCGGCGCGCAGCCCGGCATTGCGCGCGGCCGACGGGCCGAGTGCCAGGTCGTGCCGCAGCACCGTGACCGCCGCCCGCCGCTGCGGGTCGCGCACCGGCTCGGCCGAGCCGTCGTCCACCACGATCACCCGGTGGTGCTCGGAGATCCCGGCCAGCAACCGGTCGAGCCCGGCGGCGTTGTCGCGCAGCGGCACCACCACCGTCACCTGCTCCGGCGAGGGCAGCAGCCGCGGGCGCGGATTGCCGACCCCCGAGTCGAGCAGCCGCCGCGCCACCGTGGCCGAGCGCTGATCGGTGACCTCCAGGTAGCCGTCGCCGATCATGGCGGCGGCCTCCGGCGCGAGCCGCAGCAGCCGGGCGGGCGAGCCGCCGATCAGGATCCGGCCCCCCGAGAACGCGCGCACCCGCGGATCGATCCGCACCCCGAAACCGTCGGGCAGGCGATCGTGGCGCATTCCTGCGATGCTATGCCGAATCGGCGGCGCGGGCATCATCGGCCGCCGCCACCTGCGGCGTTGGGGCGAGCCGCGGCCCGAGGTCCGGCATACCGGGGGCAACCCCTCGGAACGGGCCGGAAAACTGAAACACGTTACAGTGACCACGCGCGCCGGGCGGCACGGTGAACCCGGCATCGCCCCGCACCCCCGGTTGACCGGGCGCGCCGCGCGCGGAACCGGCCCGCCCGCGCGGGTTCTAGACTTCGGTGGGAAACGCAGGTGAACGGCGAGTGACGGGTGGCACACACCCGCGGCGGTAGAGGTGGCATGGGAGTCGGACGTACGCAGGCCGGCGGGGCGGGCAACTCGCTCTCGGAGGCCGAGATCGTCGAGGCCGCGCTGCGGGTGGTCCGCCAGGACGGCGTGGCGAAGCTCTCCATGCGGCGACTCTCCCGCGAACTGGGCGTCTCGCCGATGGCCCCCTACTACTACGTGGCCGACAAGCGCGAGCTGCTCGACCTGGTCGCCACCGCCGCGCTCACCGGACTCCGCACGCCACCGCCGGATTCCGGGCCGTGGCAGCTGCGGCTGCGCGACCTGATCGACCAGATCGACGAGAAACTGCGCAAGCACCCCGGGCTCGGCGACATCCTGCTCGAGCAGATGCTCGGCAAACAGCTCGATCTGATCACCGCCATCATGGAGATCCTGGTCGACGCCGGCTTCGACGACCGCAACGTGCTCGCCGCCTACGCCACCATCCACACCTACCTCTTCGGCCGCAGCCGGGTGCAGCCGCGCGACCGCTACTCGCCCCCGGACATCACCCTGCCCGAGCCGGTGGCGCGAGCCAGCCGATACATGGCGGACCTGCGCGGCCGCTACTCCTACGACTTCGGCATGGAGGTGCTCGTGGCCGGGCTGGAGGCCCAGCTTGTCCGTCGGCCGCGCGCCGACGTAGGATAAAACTGCAACACGTTCTAGTTATCGCGTCGCTCCCGGTGCCGCCGGGTCCGGAAAGGACGACATGACCACCGTCGAGGTCCCCCATGGTTCGCGTTCGGCCGTGCTGCGCGTCGCCGCGGTCGTCGCGGAGACGGCCGACGCCTGCTCGCTCGTCTTCGAGGTGCCGGACGAGTTGCGCGAGCGGTTCCAGTACAAGCCGGGCCAGTTCCTGACCCTGCGCATCCCCAGCGACCGCACCGGCTCGGTGGCGCGCTGCTACTCCCTGGCCAGCTCGCCGCATACCGACGACGCGCCCAAGGTGACGGTGAAGCGCACCGACGGCGGTTACGGCTCCAACTGGGTCTGCGACAACGTCAAGGCAGGCGACGAGCTAGAGGTGCTCCCGCCCTCCGGCGTCTTCACCCCCAAGGATCTCGGCGCCGACCTGCTGCTCTTCGGCGCGGGCAGCGGCATCACACCGGTCATGTCCATCCTGAAGTCCGCGCTGGACCAGGGCTCCGGCCGGATCGTGCTGGTCTATGCCAACCGGGATGCCACCTCGGTGATCTTCGCCGACGAGCTGCGCGAGCTGGCCCAGCGCCACCCCGGCAGGCTCACCGTGCTGCACTGGCTGGAGAGCCTGCAGGGGCTGCCGAGCACCGAGCAGCTGGCCGGGCTGGTGGCGCCCTACACCGAGCACCACGCCTTCATGTGCGGCCCGAAGGCGTTCATGGACCGGGTGCACGACGCGCTCGGCACGCTCGGCGTCCCGCGCGACCGCACGCACGCCGAGGTCTTCAACTCGCTGGCAGGCGACCCGTTCGCCGAGCACGTCGCCGCCGAGGTGAGCGACGCGGACGCCGCCGACGCCGCCACCGTCGAGGTGGAGCTGGACGGCGAGACGCACGAGCTGCGCTGGCCGCGCAAGCAGACGCTGGTCGACATCATGCTCGACAGGGGCATCGACGTGCCCTACTCCTGCCAGGAGGGCGAGTGCGGCTCCTGTGCCTGCACCGTGCTCGAGGGCAAGGTCGAGATGGCCAACGCCGAGATCCTCGACCCCGAGGACATCGAGAACGGGTACATCCTCGGCTGCCAGGCCCGCCCGATCACCGACCGGCTGCGCATCCAGTTCTGAGCGCCGCGGTCGCGCTCGGGCGTCGGATCCGGCGCGATAGCGCGGGCCGGTCAGCGCAGGGCGCGGTAGCCGGCGCGCTCGGCCGGGTCGAGATGCTCGGTGGCATAGCTCAGTGCGGTACGGCCCATGGCCGCCGCGTGCCGATCGAGGAAGCCGGTCAGCACCGCGCGGTCGACCCGCTTGCCGACCTCGCGGAGCATCCACCCGGAGGCCTTCTGCAGCAGGTCGCGACGGTCCGGCAGCAGCCGCTCGACCAGCTCCAGCGTGGTGCTGGGGTCACCGGCCTTGATGAAGGCGAAGGTGCTGAGCAGCGCGACCCGGCGCTCCCAGAGCGAATCGGCGGCGGCGAGCTCGATGAGCAGGTCGCGCGGGCGGTCGAGCAGCCAGCGGCCGACGATGTACTCGGCGGAGGCGTCAACCAGGTCCCAGTTGTTCACCCGGCCGCCGCGCACCGCACGCAGGTACAGCTCGACGATCGTGCGCTGCGTCTCCTCGTCGCGGGTGCGCGGGCGGGCGGCGAGTTCGGAGCGGCGGTTCAGGATGAAGAGCGCCGCCAGCCGCTCCTCGTGCACCGGGCTCGCCAGCAGCTCGTCGACCTGGTCCAGCGGCAGTGCGGCGAAGCGCTCGGCGACCTTCCTGGTGGCGGGCACCCGGACCCCGATGAAGACATCCCCCTCGCCGTACTCCCCCGGCCCGGTCTTGAAGAACCGCCGCGCGCCATCGGCATCGCGCGGATCGGCGTGCGCACGCAGCGCGGCCCGCAGCGCATCGGCCGAAGCGGGCACTGCCGATCCCGCAGCGTTGCCGACGCTCGACGCCGACGCTGCTGCGGCGTCGCCGACGCTCGACCTGCGGCCGCGCGGCGTCACGGCAGCCCGGCGCCGAGCAGCCGCCCCGACTCGAACGCCCCCGCGCTCGGCGGCAGCGGGCCGGGGCGCCCGCTGGTGCGCACCAGGATGGTGCCGTTTCCGGTGCTCGGCCGCCCCAGCTCCTCCATCCGCCGCACCGTCTGCGCGGCCACCGCGGGCGCGCTGTCGAAGAGCCGGACCCCGGCGGGCAGCGCGGCCAGGATCTCGTCGGCCATGAGCGGGTAGTGCGTGCAGCCGAGCACGACACCCTCGACGCCGTCGGGTGTGCGCTCGGCGGCCGAGGCGATGGCCCTGCGGGCGGCCGCCAGCTCGCCGCGGTCGATGGAGTCGGCGAGGCCGTGGCAGGCGATCCCGACCACATCGGCGGCACCGCCGAAGCGGGCGATCAGGTCCGCCTGGTACCGGCTGGCGGTGGTGGCCGCGGTCGCCCAGACCGCCACCGAGCGGCACTCCGCCGCGGCGGGCTTGATCGCGGGCACGGTGCCGACCACCGGCACCTCCGGACCGACCATGGCCCGCAGCTGCGCCAGCGCGGTGACGCTGGCGGTATTGCACGGCAGCACGATCACCTCGGCGCCGAGCCGCAGCGAATCCGCGGCGGTGTCGAGCACCCGCTGCACCGTCCACGCCTCCGGCTTCGGCCCCCAGGGCGCGCCGTCCGGGTCGAGCTGGAGCAGCAGGTCCACGTCCGGGCGCAGTTTGCGCAGCCATGCCGCCGTCGGCAGCAGGCCGAGCCCCGAATCGATGAGCGCCACGATCACACCGCTCACCGTATTACAGGGCTCGGACACCCCCGCCCCTGGCCGAGCGCGGCAGCCGCGCAGCGGCACGTGCCCGCACCGGCGGCGCGCAACCGCCGCAGCCGCAGCACGTGGCGCGCGTACCGGCGGCGCGAATCCGGCTCAGGCGGGCGCGAGCACGTCCGCGACCCGCGCGCCCGCGGCGATCTTGCCCCGCGCCTTCATCACCTTCCCGGCCATGCCGGCGCCGACCACCGCGGTGAGAATCCCGTCCCGCGAGTAGTAGGCGATGAAGGCGTGCCCGTTCCCCGGCTCCACGTGCAGGTCGTCGGCCGGGCTCGGCTTGCCGAGCGCCTGCAGCTTGAGCTCGTACTGGTCGCTCCAGAAGTACGGCACCTGCGCGGGCACGGCGGGCACCTCGGTACCTGGCACCAGCTCGGCCAGGATGTGCAGCGCCACCACCCGCGCCTGCTCGCCCGCGCTGGTCCAGTGCTCCATCCGCCGGTGCGCACCGGCCGCGGTGCGCCAGGCCGCCACATCGCCCGCGGCCCAGACCCCGGCCGCGGAGGTGCGGCCGTTCTCGTCGGCGAGGACGCCGCCACCGGCCCCGGCGGGCGCCAGCTCGACCCCGGACTCGGCCAGCCACTCCACCTCGGGCCGCGAGCCGACGCCGAACACCACCAGATCGGCCGCCACCTCGCTGCCGTCGCTGAGCTCGGCCCCGCGCACCGCCCCGTTCTCGTCGGCGTGCAGCAGCGAGACGCCGAGCCCGCAGCGCACGTCGACGCCCTTGGCCCGGTGCATCTCGGCGACCCGCTCGCCGACCTGCTCGCCGAGTACCCCGGCCAGCGGCGCGGCCTGCGGCTCCACCAGCACCACGTCCAGCCCCTCGGCCCGGAACGATGCCGCCACCTCGCAGCCGATGAACCCGGCCCCGATCACCAGCGCGCTGCGCGCCGAGCCCACCGCGGCACGCAGCCCGGCGGCGTCGTCGTGCGAGCGGAGCACGTGGATCCCGGCCAGCTCGGGCAGCCCGGTGAGCCTGCGCGGGCGCAGCCCGGTGGCGATCACCAGGTGCGCGTACTCCAGCTCACCGCCGTCCGCGAGCAGCAGCCTGCGGTGCGCGATGTCGATCCCGGCCGCCGCCACCCCGAGCCGCAGCTCGATCTGCTTCTCCGCGAAGAACTCGGGCGGCCGCAGCGCCGTGTCCTCGACCTCGCCGCGCACGAACTGCTTGGACAGCGGCGGGCGGTCGTACGGCGGCCGGTTCTCGTCGCCGACCAGGACGAGGCCGCCCTCGTACCCGGCCCGCCGCAGCTCCTCTGCGGTTCGCAGCCCGGCAAGGCCTGCGCCGACGATCACGATCGGTGCGGTCATCGCGTTCTCCATTCTCGAGAATGCCGTTATCATACCTGGAACGAGGTAGCTATCACCCTAGCAAGTGCTTGGTTGGTCGTCAGCACCGTCGTTCGTCCCCCGAAACGCCGAACGGCGCCGCCCCCACAGGGGCGACGCCGTCCGAACCGCGATGTCAGGACATCACTTCAGGATCTTGATCACGCGACCGGCACCGACGGTGCGGCCACCCTCACGGATCGCGAAGCGCAGGCCCTCTTCCATGGCGATCGGCTGGATCAGCTTGACCAGCATCTCCGTGTTGTCGCCCGGCATGACCATCTCGGTGCCCTCGGGGAGGGTGACGACACCGGTCACGTCGGTGGTGCGGAAGTAGAACTGCGGGCGGTAGTTGTTGAAGAACGGGGTGTGGCGGCCGCCCTCGTCCTTCGACAGGATGTACGCCTGGCCCTCGAACTCGGTGTGCGGGGTCGTGGTGCCCGGCTTGACGACGACCTGGCCGCGCTCCACGTCCTCGCGCTTGATGCCGCGGACCAGCAGGCCGACGTTGTCGCCCGCCTGACCCTGGTCGAGCAGCTTGCGGAACATCTCGATGCCGGTGATCGTGGTCTTGGTCGTCTTCTCCTTGATCCCGACGATCTCGACCTCTTCGTTCACGTTCACGATGCCGCGCTCGACGCGACCGGTGACGACGGTGCCACGGCCGGTGATCGTGAAGACGTCCTCGATCGGCATCAGGAACGGCTTCTCGGTCTCGCGCACCGGGTCCGGGATGGACTCGTCGACCGCGTCCATGAGCTCGACGACGGAGGCGACCCACTTCTCGTCACCCTCGAGCGCCTTCAGGCCGGAGACGCGAACGACGGGGGCGTCCTCGTCGAACTCCTGCGCGGCCAGCAGCTCGCGGACCTCCATCTCGACGAGCTCGAGGATCTCCTCGTCGTCGACCATGTCCGACTTGTTCAGCGCGACCAGGATGTAGGGCACGCCGACCTGGCGGGCGAGCAGCACGTGCTCGCGGGTCTGCGGCATCGGGCCGTCGGTAGCCGCCACGACCAGGATCGCGCCGTCCATCTGCGCCGCACCGGTGATCATGTTCTTGATGTAGTCGGCGTGGCCCGGGGCGTCGACGTGGGCGTAGTGCCGCTTCTCCGTCTGGTACTCGACGTGGGAGATGTTGATCGTGATACCACGAGCCTTCTCCTCCGGCGCCTTGTCGATCTGGTCGAACGCGAACGCCGCGTTCAGGGTGGGGTACTTGTCGGCCAGCACCTTGGTGATCGCCGCGGTCAGCGTGGTCTTGCCGTGGTCGACGTGACCGATGGTGCCGATGTTGACGTGCGGCTTCGTCCGCTCGAACTTCGCCTTCGCCACTTTGTGTCCTCCTGGACTGTCTTGGTGCGTGCAGTTGCAGCAGTGCGGTGGTCTCCCCCGCACTTACACGGGGAAAGGGTATTGCGTACGCCCGGGAGCGTGTTACTCGCCGGTCGCCTTGGCGATGATCTCCTTCGACACGTTGGCCGGAACCTCCGCGTACGAGTCGAACACCATGGAGTAGTTCGCCCGGCCCTGGGTCTTCGACCGCAGGTCACCGATGTAGCCGAACATCTCCGAGAGCGGAACCAGCGCCTTGACGACACGGGCACCACTGCGTTCCTCCATGGCCTGGATCTGGCCACGGCGGGAGTTCAGGTCGCCGATCACATCGCCCATGTAGTCCTCGGGCGTGATCACCTCGACCGCCATCAGCGGCTCGAGGATGACCGGACCGGCCTTGCGGGCCGCTTCCTTCAGGGCCTGCGCGCCGGCGATCTTGAACGCCATCTCCGAGGAGTCGACGTCGTGGTAGGCGCCGTCGAGCAGCTTCGCCTTGATGTTGACCAGCGGGTACCCGGCCAGCACGCCGTACTGCATGGCGTCCTGGATGCCCGCGTCGACCGAGGGGATGTACTCGCGCGGCACCCGGCCACCGGTGACCTTGTTCTCGAACTCGTAGGTCGCGCCGTCCTCGCCGACGAACGGCTCGAGGGCGATGATGACCTTCGCGAACTGGCCGGAGCCACCGGTCTGCTTCTTGTGCGTGTACTCGTGCTTCTCGACCGCCTTGGTCAGCGTCTCGCGGTAGGCCACCTGCGGCTTGCCGACGTTCGCCTCGACCTTGAACTCGCGGCGCATCCGGTCGACCAGGATGTCCAGGTGCAGCTCGCCCATGCCGCCGATGACGGTCTGGCCGGTCTCCTGGTCCAGCTTGACCGAGAAGGTCGGGTCCTCTTCCGAGAGCCGCTGGATCGCGGTGCCCAGCTTCTCCTGGTCGGACTTGGTCTTGGGCTCGATCGAGACCTCGATGACCGGGTCCGGGAAGGTCATGGACTCCAGCACGATCTGCTTCTGCGGATCGCTCAGGGTGTCACCGGTGGTGGTGTCCTTGAGGCCGATGACCGCGTAGATGTGCCCGGCGGAGGCCGCGCCGACCGGATTCTCCTTGTTGGAGTGCATCTGGAACAGCTTGCCGAGCCGCTCCTTCTTGCCCTTGGTGGAGTTGATCACCTGGGCACCGGAGTCGACCTTGCCCGAGTACACCCGGACGTAGGTCAGCTTGCCGAAGAAGGGGTGCACCGCGATCTTGAACGCCAGCGCCGCGAACGGCTCGGAGGCGTCCGGCTTGCGGGTCAGCAGCTCCTCTTCCTTGCCGGGGACGTGGCCCGTGGTGTTCTCCACGTCCAGCGGCGAGGGGAGGTAGTCGATGACCGCGTCCAGCATGGGCTGCACGCCCTTGTTCTTGAACGCGGAGCCGCAGAGCACCGGGTAGAGCTCGGAGTTCACCGTCAGCTTGCGGATGGCGCCCTTGATCTCCTCGATCGAGAGCTCATCGCCGCCGAAGAACTTCTCCAGCAGCGCCTCGTCGGACTCGGCGACGGTCTCCAGCAGCGCGGTGCGGTACTCCTCGGCGCGCTCCTTCAGGTCGTCCGGGATCTCGACGACCTCGTACTCCTCGCCGAGCTTGGTCTCGCCGCGCCAGACCTTGGCGTTGTTCTCGACCAGGTCGACGATGCCCTCGAAGGTGTCCTCGGCGCCGATCGGCAACTGGAGCACCAGCGGCTTGGCGCCGAGGCGCTCCTGGATGGTGCGCACGGTGAAGTAGAAATCCGCACCGAGCTTGTCCATCTTGTTGACGAAGCAGATCCGCGGCACGTCGTACTTGTCGGCCTGACGCCACACCTGCTCGGACTGGGGCTCGACGCCCTCCTTGCCGTCGAACACGGCCACGGCGCCATCGAGCACCCGCAGCGACCGCTCCACCTCGACGGTGAAGTCGACGTGCCCGGGGGTGTCGATGATGTTGATCTGGTTGTCTTTCCAGAAGCACGTGGTCGCGGCGGAGGTGATGGTGATACCACGCTCCTGCTCCTGCTCCATCCAGTCCATCGTGGCCGCGCCGTCGTGGACCTCACCGATCTTGTACGTGATACCGGTGTAGAAGAGGATGCGTTCGGTAGTGGTGGTCTTACCGGCATCGATGTGGGCCATGATGCCGATGTTGCGGACCTTGTTCAGGTCGGTGAGCACGTCCTGTGCCACGGAAATCTTCCCCGCTCTGCTCTCTGGGATGCGTCTTCGGTTGTCAACGCCGGAAGCGAACGAACCACTTCTCGACCGTATCCAATTGGCATGATCGCTGGCCCTGCGTGGTGACGACGAGCTGCCGCCTCCGGGCCTGACGCTCTCATGCCGTGAGCCCGCCGGCCCCGACAGCGATGACGGGCCGGGCGGGAATCACCAGCGGTAGTGCGCGAAGGCCCGGTTGGACTCGGCCATCTTGTGCGTGTCCTCGCGGCGCTTGACCGAGGCGCCGAGGCCGTTGCTGGCATCGAGCAGCTCGTTGGCCAGCCGCTCGACCATGGTCTTCTCGCGGCGCGCCCGCGAGTAGTTGACCAGCCAGCGCAGCGCCAGGGTGTTGGAGCGGCCCGGCCGGACCTCGATCGGCACCTGGTAGGTGGCGCCACCGACGCGGCGCGGCTTGACCTCGAGGGCGGGCTTGACGTTGTCCAGCGCGCGCTTGAGGGTGACGACCGGATCGGTGCCGGTCTTCTCCCGCGCCTGCTCCAGCGCGCCGTAGACGATGCGCTCGGCGGTGGACTTCTTACCGTCCATCAGGATCTTGTTGACCAGCTGGGTGACCAGCGGCGACCCGTAGACCGGGTCATTGATCAACGGACGCTTGGGAGCGGGACCCTTGCGCGGCATATCAGCTCTTCTCCTTCTTGGCGCCGTAGCGGCTGCGGGCCTGCTTGCGGTTCTTCACGCCCTGGGTGTCGAGCGAGCCGCGGATGATCTTGTAGCGCACACCGGGCAGGTCCTTCACACGACCGCCGCGGACGAGCACCATCGAGTGCTCCTGCAGGTTGTGGCCTTCACCGGGGATGTACGCCGTGACCTCGATCGCGCTGGTCAGGCGAACACGCGCAACCTTGCGGAGCGCGGAGTTCGGCTTCTTGGGGGTCGTGGTGTACACACGGGTGCACACGCCACGGCGCTGCGGGCTGCCCTTGAGCGCCGCGGTCTTGGTCTTGGCGACCTTGTCACGGCGACCCTTGCGGACCAGCTGGTTGATGGTTGGCATAGACCGGCTTTCCTCAGTTGTTATCGCGGTACGGGAACTTCATGGCTCAGCTGCACGTCCGACCCCATTTCTCGCGTCCCGAGGTCGGGCGTGTCGCGCACGGTACGGAACCCCGGATTCCAGGCACACCTGAGGGGGTCGGCCGCTCTCGCTGGCCTACGTCTGCACACGAACCTGCCCGCTACGTTCCGGGCACAGCCGTCCACGATACCCGTGACCTCGAGAAAGGTCGAAACGGGGTGGTCAGCGGGCGGCTGGGCGGGGATATCACCGCGCCAGGTTCAGCGTCAGCGCCATGAGTTTGCGGACCGCCTCGCACGGGTCCGGGTGGCTGGAGCCCGCCCGATAGTTGAGCCACCAGCCGATCACGCCGTTGTCCGGCGCACTCGCCACCATGCCACACGAGTCCGGATCGCCGGGCCTGCGGATCTGCAGGACCAGCGCGCTGTCGACGGTGACGTTCTCGGTCTGGTACCCGAGCTTGTTGTTCGTCTGCTTCTCGTTGCCGAGCGAGCCGTTCTCGTACCAGTTCAACGTGGCCATCCCGTCGCCGCCGGGCGCGCCGATCAGATCCCACATGCAGACCGCGCCGAAGAAGGAGTCCTCGGGGGTGACGCCCTCGCCGATCGCCTCGCCGATCTGCTCGTGGCTCAGGATGTCGCACTCGCGGAGCAGCTTGTCCAGCCTGGTGTCGACCGGCTGGCTCTCGCCGACCCCGAGCGGCGTGCCAGGGATCTCCCGGCCGCAGCCGCTCACCGCCGCGGTCACGGCGAGCGCGGCGGCGAGCGCCGCCCCGCCCCTGCGCAGTCCGTTTCGCATGCCGCTCCTCACCGGATCCGCTGGAGCGTCAGCTCGGCCAGCGCCCGGCTCCGGTCGCAGGGGTTGCCGGAGCCGAACGGCCCGAGGTTGGTCGACCACTCGAAGAAGTCGTCGCCGAGCTGGATGGCCAGGTCGCAGATCGAGCCGCCGGGGTCGAGCGCGGCGAAGCCGGGCTTGCCCGCCACCTCGATCTGCTCGGGCGCGCGGCCGTTCACCGTCACCCAGGCCCGCTCGCGCTCGATCGGGCTGCCCCGGTAGGAGGCGAAGGTGATGCTGGCCCCGCCGAAGCCGCCCGCCTGCCAGTTGCAGCCGACCGCGTTCCGGAAAACCCTGGTGGCCTGGCCGATCCCGCCGGCATCGCGGATCTCGTCGTCGGTGACGTTGCCGCACTCGCCGACGAAGGGCCCAAGCGCGACGACCTTCGGCGCGGGCCGGGAGGGACCGGTCTGCTCGGAGCCGTCGCCGGAGCCGCAGCCGGAGAGCACGAGCGCCGAGGCTGCCACCGCGACCGCCGCCCACTTGATCCGCATGCCTCGAACTGTACCGAGTGCCGGGCGGCGCACCGGCTCACAGATTCCCCCTCGCCTCCTGCTCCCGCTCGATCGCCTCGAAGAGCGCACGGAAGTTGCCCTTGCCGAAGCCGAGTGAGCCGTGCCGCTCGATGAGCTCGAAGAAGACGGTGGGGCGGTCGCCGAGCGGGCGGGTGAAGATCTGCAGCAGGTAACCGTCCTCGTCCCGGTCGACCAGGATGCCGCGGCGCTCCAGCTCCGCGACCGGCGCCCGGACGTGCCCGATCCGCGCCCGCAGCTCGGGGTCGCGGTAGTAGGCGGCCGGGGTGTCGAGGAATTCGATGCCCTGCGCGCGCAGGATGTCGACGGCGCCGATGATGTCGGCGGTGGCCAGCGCGACGTGCTGCACCCCCGGCCCGCGGTAGAACTCGAGGAACTCGTCGATCTGCGAGCGCTTGCGGCCGGGCGCCGGCTCGTTCAGCGGGAACTTCACCCGGTGGTTGCCGTTCGCCACCACCTTGCTCATCAGCGCCGAGTACTCGGTGGCGATGTCGTCGCCGATGAACTCGGCCAGATCGGTGAACCCCATGACGTCGCGGTAGAAGCCGGCCCAGCGGTCCATCCGGCCCAGCTCGACATTGCCGACCACGTGGTCGACGGCGAGGAAGACCGGTGCGCCGGTGGGGCCGCCGGTGCGCGCGACGAAGCCGGGGCGGTACGGGCCGTCGTAGCGGGAGCGGTCGATCAGGGTGTGCCTGGTGTCGCCGTAGGCGGCGAGCGCGGCCACCCGGACGGTGCCGAACTCGTCGGTCTCGTCGTGCGGTTCGGTCAGCACGGTGGCGCCGCGGGCGCGGGCGGTGCGCACGCAGCGGTCCACGTCCGGCACCTCGAGCGCGATATCGGCGATGCCGTCGCCGTGCTCGCGGTGGTGCGCGGCCAGCGGGCTGGCCGGGTCGACCGCGCCCGCCACGACGAACCGCGCCGCCCCCGCGCGCAGCACGAACGCCTTGTGGTCGCGGTTGCCGGTCTCCGGGCCGGAGTAGGCCACCTGCCGCATGCCGAAGGCGCTGCGCAGGAAGTGCGCGGCCTGGGTGGCGTTGCCGACGACCCAGACCAGGGCGTCCCAGCCGATCACCGGGAAGGGGTCGGCGCCGGTGTCGTGATCGACCAGCCCGACGAGGGTGCGCAGGTCCTGCTCGCTCGGAATCGGTTCCACCGTCATCGCCCTACCAGACCGCGTGCCGCCGTAGCCGGGCAAGCTCGCGAGAAAATCGTGGTCATGCCGGTACATCCGGCCAGCGGATACCGGGTTTTCCTTGGCAGAATGAACAGTATGACCAAGAGCCAGGCGCGACTGGACGAACTCGATCTGGCCATCCTCGCCGCCATGCACGAGTACCAGAAGGCGGGCATCCTCGAGCTCTCCCGGCGGACCAGGGTGGCCCGCGCGACGGTGCAGGCGCGGATCGGCCGGATGGAGCAGGCCGGGGTGATCGCCTCCTACGACCCGCACATCGACGTCACCGCGGCCGGGTTCGACGTGCAGGCCTTCGTCACGCTGGAGATCGCGCAGGGCGCGCTGGACAGCGTCGCCGAGGAGCTGGCCGCCATCCCCGGCGTGCTGGAGGCCTACGCCACCACCGGCTCCGGCGACGTGCTCTGCCGGATCGGCGCCGATTCGCACGCCGGGCTGCAGGCGGTGCTGCTCAGCATCGACCGGACCGGGTCGGTGGTGCGCTCGCACAGCGTCATCGTGCTCTCCACCGTCGTGCCGCGCCGCACGCTTCCGCTGCTGCGCACGCTCGCGCCCGCGGGGACGAGCAAGGCTCCGGCGTACCGCGACACCAGGTGAGGACAGCCCCCGGCTGCAAGCCCCGCTCCCCGCTCCCGGTCCTGGCCACGGCCCTGGACAGCCGGGAGGTGGGCACGCCGGCGGCGTCCAGGTCAGCCGCCGCGAATATCGGCGTCCGAGTCCAGGATCAGCACCTCGGGCTCGCGCTCCGGCTCCAGGAAGCCGAGCAGGGCGTGCGCCTCCGCCTCGACCTCGGCGCGCTCGGCCGCGCTCCACGGCCGGGCGGGCACGATCCGCGCGGTACCCCCGGTGATCTTGTAGTGCCCGGCGACGAAGCCGTCCACCAGCACCGGCGAGACCATCACCGGGAAGACCCGCTGTGCGGATTGCGGCAGAATCCGGCTCCGATCCCGGTGCGAGAGCGTCGCGTTGTCGTACCAGCCGAGCAAGCGGACCGGCGCGGGCACGTCCGGGTCGGTGAGCTCGGCGTCGGCGAGGTCGTAGAGCACCTTGCCGCGCTCGTCGGTGTAGGTGCGCACCCGGTCGCCGAGCGAATCGATGGCCTGCTTGGCGCCGGGCAGCTTGGACCAGGTCTGCATGTCCGCGGTGCCGGCCGGGCCGAAGGCGGCGAGGTAGCGGGCGAGCAGCTCGGCGAGCGGGTAGCCGGGGTCGAGCGGGGCGCCGAGCCAGGGCTCGATCCGCGCCCAGACCGGCTTGCTGTTGTCCCGCCAGCGTCCACGCGGCGGCACCTGCAGCACCGGCAGCTGGTAGAGCCAGGCCTGCACCACGTGCCCCGGCTGCCGGTCCGGGTAGTGCGCGAGCGCCGCGGCGCGCAGGTCGACCGAGGAGATCGGTTCGGCGCCGACCGCCGCCTCGCCGCGGGCCCGCACCTCCTCCGGATCGAGCCCGACCATGGCGCCGAAATTGAACCCCTTGCGGAACGGCACCTTCTCCAGCTCCGGCTGGATGTGCGGCGCGATGCGCAGCGCGTCGGCGGCGGTGACCAGGTGGATGGTGCCGCGCATCAGCGTGATCCGGACCAGCGAGCGGTCATCCAGCCCGCGATCCACCGTGCTCCGGTCGAAGCCTGCGATCCGGCTCCACGCGCCGACGAAGGGCGGCGGGACGTCCTGCGCCTGCAGCCCGATCAGGTGCTCGCAGAGCGCGGCGATGCGCAGCGGCGCGCGCGCCAGCAGGTGCTGGCGCGCGAGCAGCGTGCGATTGAGGGTGCGATCCGAGAGCCTGTCCCCCGCTGCGGTCATGGCGAGCACCGTACCGGCGCCCGCCGACAGCCGGTCAGCGAACGGTGACGACCACCTTGCCGGTCGCGCTGCGCTGCTCCAGCGAGGCGACCGCCTCGGCCGTGCGCTCCAGCGGGTACCGCACCACCTGCGGCGGGGCGATCGTGCCGTCGGCAAGCAGCGGCTCCACCTCGGCCCACTGCTCGGCCAGGTAGCCGGGGTGCTTCAGCACCCACGCGCCCCAGCCCGCGCCGATCACCTCGACATTGTTGAGCAGCAGCCGGTTCACCTTGACCTGCGGGATGTCGCCAGCGGTGAAGCCGACCACGAGCAGCCTGCCCGCCGGGGCCAGCGAGCGCAGGCTGTCGGTGAAGCGGTCGCCGCCGACCGGGTCGAGCACGATGTCGACGCCGCGGCCGCCGGTCAGCTCCTTGACCCGGGCGGCCCAGTCCTCGGTGAGCACCACGTCGGTGGCGCCGTTGGCCCGCGCCACCGCGGCCTTCTCCTCGGTGCTGACCACGCCGATCACCCGGCCTGCGCCGAGCGCGCCGGCCAGCCGCAGCGTCGAGGTGCCGATGCCGCCCGCCGCGCCGTGCACGAGCACGGTCTCGCCCTTGGCCAGCCTGCCTCGGGTGCGTAGGCAGAAGTGCACGGTCAGGTCGTTGAAGAGGATGCCTGCCCCCGCCTCCAGCGAGACCGCGTCCGGCAGCGCGAACACCGTGTCGGCGGGCACCACCGCGGTCTCCGCGACGGCGTTGCCGAGCATGGTCAGCGCCAGCACCCGGTCGCCCGCCCGCACGTGCGCGCCCGCCGGCGCCGTGCGCACGATGCCGGAGATCTCGCCGCCGACGGTGAACGGCAGCTCCGGCTTCATCTGGTACAGCCCGCGCGACATGAGCACATCCGGGAAGGCGATGCCCGCGGCGTGCACATCGATGACGACGCCGCCGGGGAACGCCACCGGCTCCGCGATCTCCGCGACCTCGATCGAATCCGGTCCCTCTAGGGTGCTGATCCTGGCTGCGCGCATGGGCCGACCTCTCTCTCCGCACGGCATCGACCGGGGTGGGACGCCGCGTCGAGCCCAACCTAACCGCCCTGCGTGCGGCCCGGTCGGAGCATCCCGTTTTGCTATGCTGACCGCGACTTACGGGGAGGGGGAGTTCTCATGGTCGAATCAACGGGGAATCCGAGCGCGGCGATCCGGGTGGATCCGGACGTCCTGCGCACGTTCGCCCAGCGCCTCGGCGCCGAGGCGGAGGCGGTCACCGGGCTCGCGGCGGGCGAGCCGTTCGCGCCCGCGGTGAACGCGCTGCCAGGCACCGGGATCGGGGCCGCCGCCGCGGCCGCGGGGGCCGCGCTGGACGGCTCGCTGCAGCGGATCGGCGCCCGGCTCACCACCGTCGCCGACAATCTGCGCACCGCCGCGGGCGGCTACGACCTCGACGAGGCCGAGTTCGCGCACCGGCTCGGCACCATCGGGCTGCCGTCATGACACTCACCGTCGACGACGTCGCCGCCTGGCAGCCCGACCAGCTCACCGCGGCGGGCGACGCCGCGGCCCGGATCCAGGCGGAGCTGGACGCCGCGCTCGGCGCCGCGGTCACCGACACCGCCGCGCTCACCTGGTCCGGCGCCACCGCCACCGCTGCGACGGCGAGGGTGGAGACCGAGAAGACCCGCGGCTCCGCGGTGAGCGCCGCGCTGCTGGAGCTGCGCACGGCCTTCACCCAGCAGGTGACGAACCTGGCCGAGGCGAAGGCGAAGGTGCTCGCACTGCGCGACGACGCGCTGAACCAGCCCGCCCCGATGGGGCCGTACGGCGTCGCCCCGGACGGCACCGTCGACGCCGCCGCCCGCATCGCCTACCTGCGCGGCCGGGCGCACCTGGTCGACGTGGACGGCCTCGTCTTCCAGGAGGCGCTGCAGGCCGCCTCGCGCAGCTGGAACCTGACCCAGGCGCTGCGCACCGCGGAAGCCACCGCCAGCACCGCGCAGAGCGCCATCGACCGGGCCACCGGCACGCTGCGCGCGGCCTACGACGGCCTCGGCGAACCGGCGCTGAACGTCCCGGCGGCCACCACACCGGCCGCCTCGGCCGCGCCCGCGAGCACCACCGCGGCCCCCGTCTCGTACAGCAGCGGCGGGTCCCCGTCGAACGGCGGCGGAACGCCGACCGGCACCGACAGCGGGAGCGGCACCCCGCAGTACACCGCCACCGGCTCGATGCCGACCGGGCCCATGCCGACCGGTGACAAGGCCGAGTGGATCCGGCAGGCGATCGAGGTGCTGCGGGCGCAGGGGTACGACGTCAAGGACAGCGACGCCGCCGTCATCGCCATGATCATCGACAAGGAGTCGGGTGGAAACCCGCAGGCCATCAACCTGTGGGACAGCAATGCCGCGGCCGGCATCCCGTCCAAGGGGCTCATGCAGACCATCGACCCCACCTTCGACGCCTACAAGGTGGCCGGGCACGACGACATCTGGAACCCGGTCGACAACATCATCGCCGGGTCCCGCTACGCCATCGAACGGTACGGGTCGCTCTCGAATGTGCCCGGCATCGTCGCCATGTCGAGCGGGCAGGGATATCGGGGCTATTGATTCGCGTGCCAAGGCCACGGCGGCCGCGCACGGTGGTAAGTTCTGCGGCGCCGCGCCGGGCTGCTCCCGGTGGCGCAACCGTTCGTCGCCGGGCACGGCAGCAGGGCGGACGTCGCACCGACTCTGCGTGAGGGTGTGACCTACGCCCCGTAAAGTCGTCTCACAAGAGCACCGCACGAACACGCAGCACACCGTGCAGCGCGAGGAGCACCAAGTGTCAGTCGAACAGCCACTCGCCCCGCTTCCCGAGGAGGGCACGGGCTTCGATTCGGCGTGGCCCGTCCGGGCGGGGGATGTGGATCCCTACAACCGATTGCGCTTCGACGCCGTCGCCCGCTACCTGCAGGACATCGCCTGGGAGCAGCTCAACGGCACCTTCCTGAACCGGACCGACCCGAACTGGATCGTCCGGCGCACGGTCATCGACGTCATCCGCCCGGTGCTGTGGCCGGACGAAGTGCAGCTGCTGCGCTGGTGCTCCAGCATGTCGACCCGCTGGACCAATATGCGGGTCCGGCTGACCAGCGGCAACGGCGGGCTGATCGAGACCGAGGGCTTCTGGATCAATATCAGCGAGTCCAACAACATGCCTGCCAGGATCAGCGACGAGGGCCTCGCCTACCTGGCCCGCTCCACCGACGAGCACCGGCTGCGCTGGCGCCCGTACCTCACCGACGCCACCCCGCCGGAGTCCGACACCGACCTGCCCTTCCCGGTCCGGGCCACCGATATCGACCAGTACAACCACGTGAACAATGCCTGCTACTGGCAGGCCGTCGAGCAGTTCCTTGCCGAGTACCCCAAGCTGGTCGCGGCGCCGCACCGCGCCGTCATCGAGTACGTGGCGCCGGTGCTCGCCCGCCAGCACATCCAGGTGCGCAGCCGGTACGAGTCGGGGGACCGGTCCGGTGGGCCGGTGCTGCGGCTGTGGTTCGTTGTCGGTGGGGCGACCACCACGGTCGTGCGGATCATGCCGCTCCCCGCCTAGCGAGGAGCGGCACGGGCCTCAGCCGCGGGAGGCGTTCAGCAGGTCCTCCCTGGACGCGAACTTCACGCGGGGGCGGCCTGTGGTCTTGCCTGCGGTCTTCTCCGCGGTATCGATCGCTTTCCACCCCGCCCGGTCCACCAGATCCGGCTGACGCGACTCCACCAACTCCCGCAACGCCGCCCGGTCCGCTTTCGGAGCGGCGAGCTTGCCGGCCACGAAGTCGGCGATCAGTTGTTCCACGGTCTCTTCGGAATCGACCCGGTTCGACCCGATCACACCCCGAGCACCCCGCTTGATCCAGCCACTGACGTACACGCCCTGGACGGGTGTGCCGTCCTCGACGACCCGGCCCTGCTCGTTGGGGACCACACCCTTGCCCTCGTCGAAGGGCAACGCCGGAACCGGCTGCCCGCGGTAGCCGATGCTGCGCAGCACGAGCCCGGTTTCGAGGGTCTCGGTCCGGTCGGTCGTGCGGGCGCTGACCTGCCCGTTGTCCTCGAACAACTCGTTGTGGGCGAACTCCACGGCCGTGACCTTGTCCTCACCGATGACAGCGGTGGGGGAGGTCAGGAACCGGAACACGATCCGCTTGTGACCCGGATTACGCGAGGCGTGCGCGTACTCCTCGGCCAGGGTGTACTTCAACCGCACCGACGGCTCCACATCCGGATCATCCAAATGCCCCCGCGAGAGGTCGTCGAGATCGAGGTCCTCGGCAGCGACCACCACATCGACATTCTTCACATGCGCCAACGCCAGGAACTCCGGAGAGGTGTACGCGGCCTGCAACGGGCCACGACGGCCCAGGATGACCACTTCCTTGATGTTGCTGGCCCGCAGAGCGTCCAGGGCGTGGTCGGCGATGTCGGTCTTGGCCAGCTCGTCGGGATCCAAAGTGAGGACCCGGGCGATATCGAGAGCGACGTTACCGTTACCCACGATCACCGCCCGCTCCCCCGACAAGTCATAGGACCGGTCGGCGTAATCGGGGTGCCCGTTGTACCAGGCCACGAACTCCGTCGCCGACACACTGCCCGCCAACTCCTCACCCGGCACCCCCAGACGCCGGTCGGTCGACGCCCCCACCGCATAAACAACCGCGTGATGATGGTCGAGGAGCTCTTCGTGGCTGATATGGGTACCGACCTCGACATTGAGGTAGTACTGCAAGGTGTCGCGGCGGAACGCGGACTCGAACAT